>CAYNOF010000303.1:0-1591 GCA_964398335.1 uncultured Rhizobiaceae bacterium | reverse complement strand
ATGGCGCTGCAGCGGGTGTCGAAGGAGCTGCAGGGCCTGTCGGCCGAGCTGGCCTACGAGCTGCAGCTCACCGCCATCGAGCTGACCTTCCTGCCCGACCGCCAGACCGCCTTCGAGAACCTCGCCAACCGCAACGACATCCCCGGCGTGCGCGCCCTGGTCAACGCCTTCCGCCAGACCGAGAAGTTCGGCACGCCGCTCGCCCAGTCGCTGCGCGTGCTGTCGGCGGAGTTCCGCAACGAGCGCATGATGAAGGCCGAGGAAAAGGGCGCCCGGCTGCCGGCGATGATGACCGTGCCGATGATGATCTTCATCCTGCCGACCCTGTTCATCATCATCATGGGCCCTGGCATCATCAGCATCATCGACACTGTCATGAACTGATTTGCTGCAGCGCGGCGGACAAATTGTCCAGTTTGGTCAGTTTACTATAACTGAGTGTTGACTCTGATCTTTTAACACATAGAATGAAGAGCAAGGACTGTTCCGGCTTTTTTTCCGGGACATGCCGCATATTTCGGGTGCGGGCCAATATTGATCGGCCCGGATTTGATGGAAGAAAATTATAAGCGTCGGCGCCGCGCTGAGCGTCGGGCGACGCAAGGGATTTGAACGGATGTTTGCGTCCTGCCGTCTTGCCCTCAGGGCCCTTCGCCGGTTTGCCGTGCGCCTCCGCGCCGACCAGGCTGGTACCTCCTTCCTCGAAGCAGCGATTGCCCTGCCGATCCTCTGCCTGGTGCTCGGCGGGACGGCCGAGTTCGGCGTCAACTACTTCAACAAGTCGCAGCTCCAGGCCGCGGTCAACGCCGGCGCGCAATACGCGCTGCGCAACCCGACCGACAGCGCCGGCGCGCAGTCGGCGATCACCGCGGCATTGCCCTCCACCGTCACGGGCGTCACCACCTCGGCCACCTTCGCCTGCGAGTGCAACAACGGCACGGCCGTGTCGTGCACGACCGGCAGCTGCACCAGCGGCACGGTGCGCAAGATCATGACCCTGACGGCGACCCGCAACACGGTGCGTATCCTCACCGCCAACCAGGTCTGGTCGCTGCCGACGACGATCACGGTCACCGCGGCAGTGAGCGTCCAATGATCCGCAAGCTCCGGCGCTTCCTGCGCTCGCTCGGCCGCGAGCAAGGCGGCGTGGCGTCCATCGAGTTCGCCATCAGCGCGGTCGCGGTTCTCACCTGCATCGTCGGCGCCGTCGAATTCGGCCGCTATTTCTACATCAAGAACACGCTCGACTACGTGGTCAGCGAGGCCGGCCGCTACGCCATCACCAATCCGACCGCCAGCGACAGCGCCATCTCGAGCCAGGTCACCAGCAACGCGCCGTCGGGCGTGACGCCGACCGTTACCATCACCTCGACGGTGAGCGGCATCGTCACCTACAAGACGATCACCGCGACCGGCACCGTGGCGCTGGCCAGCAAGCTCTTCCCCTTCGTCTCGCTCGACGTCACCAGCCGCACCCGCGTCCCGGTGATGTGAGGGAAACCTCGCGCGCGACGCCGCTTTCCGGGTCAGACGACCTGACCTGAGGCGCCCCACAGGGTGCGCAACGGGCCCTCCGCGCCATAGACCGGGT
>CAYNOF010000302.1:0-1921 GCA_964398335.1 uncultured Rhizobiaceae bacterium | reverse complement strand
TGGTCCGGAAGCCGGCGCCGGGGCTGACGGCAGAGGACCGGCAGCGCTACGAGGATCGCTGCGCGACCTACGAACGCGCGCTCGACCATAGAGAAGAAGAGTATCGGCAGCTGCAGCAGCAGCTCGAGGAGACGCGCGCGGCGCTGGCGAAGGCCGAGGCCACACCGCCGTCCGCGCAGCCTGAGGAAGAAGCGCGCAAACCGGCTGAGGTCGAGGCTGCCGGCTCCGGGACGTCGCAGGCCAGGCGCGTCGAGCCCGGCATGCCGGTGACGGAGCCGGAGGCGGCCTTGCCGCAGGGCACGTGGATCAAGCGCAGGCCGGGCGAGCACATCCAGATCGGCCCGACCTCGGCCGAGGCGCTGCGAACATTGCCGTCATCCTTCCCCGGATGGGGCGGCTGAGATAGAACAAGCCATCGGTCACGGGGATTGTCGATGCGACGAGCGAGTGGATGGTTGGCAGCGGCGCTGTGCCTGTCGGCCTGTGTCGGTGGCGGCAGCGAGCAGGTGGTGACGGTGGTATCGGATCCGCCGGGCGCGTCCTGCCAGGTGTCGCGCGAGAACCTCGATCTCGGCACCGTGCCGCAGACGCCGGGCAGCGTGAAGATCACCAAGAGCGTGGCGCCGCTGATCGTCGCCTGCACGGCTGCGGGCTACGAGACCATCACCGGCGGCTTCGAGGCGTCCTTCATCGGCGCCCCGCCGACCGACCTGCTCAACGGCCGGGACGGCAAACCGCCGGGGGTCGATGCGACCAACTACGCCTATCCCGACACGGTGACGATCACCCTGCGCCGCCCGGTCGCGCCCGGTGGCTGACGTGCGCTTGACCCAGTCCCAGATCGACGATTTCTGGCGCGACGGCTATCTCGTCGTCGCCGACGCGGTCACGCCCGGGCAGCTCGCTGCGCTGCGTGCCGAGATTCTGGACTGGGTCGAGCAGAGCCGTGCCCACACGCAGCCCTTCGGGCCGCCAACGGTCGACGGCCGGCCGCGCTTCGACATGGGCACCGAGCACACGGCGGCGAAGCCGGCGCTCAGGCGCATCAACAATCCCTCGGACATCTCCGACGCCTATCTCCAGGTGATGCGCGATGCCGGTACGGTCGACATGGTGGCCGACCTGATCGGGCCGGACGTGAAGTTCCATCACTGCAAGATCAACCTGAAGCTGCCCGGTGCGCGCACCGAGGTCGCCTATCACCAGGACTTCGCCTATACGCCGCACACCAACGACGACATCGTCACCGCGCTGCTCTTCCTCGACGACAACGACGAGACCAACGGCGCGCTGACCGTGGTGCCCGGCTCGCACAAGGGCCCGATGCTGTCGCTGTTCCAGGGCGAGCGCTTCACCGGCGCGGTCGATCCCGGGATAGAAAAGGATCTCAAAGCCAGGAGCGTGGCGTGCCACGGCAAGGCCGGCTCGGTCTGCCTGATGCACACCAAGCTGGCGCATGGCTCGGAGCCCAACCGCAGCGAGCGTTCGCGCGGCCTCTACATCTGCGTCTACACCGCCGCCGACGCCGTGCCGATCGCGCGCAACCCGATGCCCGGCACGCACGAGGGCGAGATCGTGCGCGGCAAGCCCGCCCGCTTCGCGCGCCTGCAGGCCGGGCAGGTCGAGCTGCCGCAGCAGCCGAAATCGGCCTCGTTCTTCACCGTGATCGGCCAGGACTCGGCGAAAGCCGCCGCGGAGTGAGCATCCCGGCGATCGACGAGGCGGCGGCCACCGGCGACACCGCCGCGCTCTTCGCCGACATCCGCGCGACGCTCGGCGTCGGCGTCGTCAATCTGATCTGGCGCCACCTCGCGACCATCGACGGCGCGCTGCCCTGGGCCTGGAGCTCGGTGCGTCCGCTCTATGCCGAGGGCATCATCGAGGCCGAAGCCGAACGGCTGCGCGAGCGCATGCGCCTGCT
>CAYNOF010000301.1:0-1300 GCA_964398335.1 uncultured Rhizobiaceae bacterium | reverse complement strand
AAAACAGCCCGCGAGGCGAGGCGAGAAGAACTGCGGCCGGCGCGATGACGGTCGCTCTCCGGCTTGGTTGCGTACTCGCCGCAGAATGACCTTCTCAGCACGACGACATCGAGTCTTTTCACTCCGGCTTCAACCCCTTCTCCCGGATCGTCTTGCCCCAGATCGCCTGCTCCTTCCTCTGGAAGTCGGCGAATGCCTCGGGCGAGCTGGTGATGATGTCCATCGAGAACTGGTCGACGAACTTCTTGCTCACCTCGGGGCTGCGGATCGCCTTGGTGAGCTCGGCGTGCATGCGATCGATGATCGGCCGCGGCGTGCCCGACGGCGCATAGACGCCCCACCAGGCATAGGCCGGCGGCGCCTTCACGCCCTGCTCGGTCAGGGTCGAGGTGTCGGGCAGCGCCGGCGAGCGCTCGGTGCCGGTCACCGCGACCGGCCGCAGCTTGCCGGAGGCGAAGTGCGGCTGGATCGCCGTGATGCTGGAGATCACCATGTCGGTGTGGCCGGCCAGCGCGTCGGCGAGCGCCGGCCCGCCGCCCTTGTACGGGATGATGTTCATGTCGTAGCCGTTGTCGTGCTGCATCTGGCTGACCAGCACGAAGGCCTGGCTCGCCGCCAGCACGCTGAAGGCCAGCTTGCCCGGCTTCTTCTTCGCGTCGGCGACGACGTCGGCGAAGGTCTTGTACGGCCGGTCGGGATGCACGCCGATCGCCTGCTGCGTGCGGCCGATCAGCATCACGTTGAACAGCTCGCTGTCCTTGTAGGGCAGGTCGGGCGTGAACAGCGGATTGAGGATGTGGTTGTCGAAGACGATCAGCCAGGTCTGGCCGTCGGGCGGCGCCTTGGCGACGATGCTGGCGCCGACCACGCCGGTGCCGCCGGGCTTGTTGTCGACCATGATGTTCCAGCCCAGCGACGCCTGGAGCTGCGCGGCGATGATGCGCGCCACCGGATCGGTCGAGCCGCCCGGCGGGAAGGGCACGACGAAGCGCAGCTGGCCCCTGGGCCAGTCGCCGGGTTGCGCCCGCAGGATCGACGGCGCCGTCACGCCGAGCGCGGCCGCCGTGCCCAACAGGGTACGGCGGCCGAAGGGCCGCTTGCTGATGCTCATGGACTTTCCTCCCTGTGCCCGTCTGCCGGCGGGCGGATCTGGCCGGTTAGTCGGCCTTGATCCCGTTATCCTTCACGACCTTGCCCCAGCGCTCAACCTGTTCGTGGATGAAGGTGCGGAAGGCGTCGGGCTGGCTGACCACCAGGTCCATGCCGAGCTGCTCGGAAAGCAGCTTGCGCACGTCGGGCT
>CAYNOF010000300.1:0-8945 GCA_964398335.1 uncultured Rhizobiaceae bacterium | reverse complement strand
GGCGATTCGGCGACGCGCGGCGCCTTGACGTAGCGGCAGGGCGCCGGCGTCAGGCCGGCTTCGCGCATCTCGTCGACGCCATAGGCAAACATCGCCGTGGTGACGTTCATCTTCTCTTTGAGCCTGGCGCTGACCATGTTGACCACGAACTCGCCGGTCAGCTCGGCGTTCATGCGGGAATGCTTGGTCGGCGAATCGCCATAGGTGCCGGTGATGGCGAAATAGACCATCGGCGGGAATTCGCTGACCGCGTTGTAGAAGCTGTAGGGTGCGAGGTTGACCCTGCCCTCGGGATCGACGGTCGAGATCCAGCCGATCGGCCGCGGCACGATCAGCGATTTGAGCGGATCGACCTTGAAGCCGTGGTCGCGCTTGAGGGCATCGTAGAACATCGTCACTCCCGGACACTGCCGCACTGGCGGAGACTACAAAAAAGTATCGGCGTCTGCGGGGGCAGACGCCGACAAAGTCTGGGGAATGATGATGAGGAAGAAAACAAATCAGAAACCAACAGACACAAGATACTGGCGGGTCTGGTTGGGGAAAACCCGCCGGGGAAGCAATAGACGACTCGATGACCTCCAGATGTCGATGATGAACGGTACGCGCTGATGATGCCGGATTTCGTCCCTCAGTGAGGTACCAGGGGCCGCGCGGCGTGGTTCGCCGGGCTCGCCTGGGCTTCGGTCATGTCCGCGAACCTCGCCACAAAGAGGTACCCGATGCCGGCAACCACCGCCTTGGCAGCGGGGGTATGGGGGAAGGGGCCGCCAACAGCGCTGGCTGCCGGCTTCGAGCTCTCTTCGAGGGAGTGGGGGAGCGCCGCGCCGGAAATCCGGGTCACAACGCTGTCGCTGGGGAACATGACTTCGACCAAGGGATGAAATATGAACTTCAAGAACATGTACGTTCTAACGCAGGTACCGCTTCAGGCGTAGCTAATTGATCGGGAAAAAACCGTCAAAGCGGCCTGTAAGACTCTGATCTAAAGCCCTTTTTAGAATCATCAGGTTTCTGCATACACCTTAGGAAGTTGTCTTATATTATTGATTCAGCATGACATATCCACAATGAACACAAGCACTTGAAAGCGGCACTTAGCCGGCTTGCCAAGGCCGGGCCGGGTCGCCAAGGTCGCCACCCATGTCGCGGTCGGTGAAACTTGTTCTGGGTGCCTGGGTCCTGGCGATCATCGCCGGCATCGCCTGGGTGGTGGTCGATATCGGCAGCGGCCAGCCAGCCATCGGCGGGCCCTTCACGCTCACCGATCACAACGGAAAACGCGTGACGGATCAGGATTTTCGCGGCAAGCCGACGATCATCTATTTCGGCTACGCGTACTGCCCGGATGTCTGCCCGACCTCGCTCCTGCTGATGCAGACCGCGGTCGACCAGCTGGGGCCGCAGGCCGCGTCCAAGGTCAACCTGGTGTTCATCACCGTCGATCCCGAGCGTGATACGCCAGCCTCGCTGAAGGAATATGTCGGGCAGTTCGGCCCGACGATGGTCGGGCTGACCGGCACGCCGGAGCAGATCGCCGCCGCCGCCAAGGCATTCCGTGTGTATTATCAAAAGGTTCCCGGCAAGGATGGGGCGCCCTACCTGATGGATCATTCCTCGATCTTCTACGTGATGGACCGCCATTTCCGCTTCGTGAAGCATTTCACCCATCAGTCCAAGGCCGAGGACATTGCTGTGGCCCTGAAGCCGCTGCTGTAGTCAAAACCGTGTAAATCCCCCATATTCCGGCGCAGTAATCGAGAAAGGTCCCGGACCCTCGGGGACAGCACGCAGGCATGCTCTATCAACTGTACCACTGGAACCGGCAGCTCTCGCAGCCGGTGCGGATGTCGGCCGACTGGCTGCAGGAGCTCTACAGCTCCCCCTACAATCCCTGGTCCGAGACCCGCTTCGGCAAGACGGTCGCGGCCGGCGCCGAGATCATCTCCAGGCTGACGCGCGACTACGGCGAGCCGGATTTCGCGCTGAACAGCACGGTGGTCGACGGCCACGAGGTGGCGGTCAACGAGGAAGTCCTGCTGGGCAAGCCGTTCGGCAACCTCATCCGCTTCCGGCGCGATCTCGCCGGCCTGCCGGCGCGCCAGGATCCCAAGGTGCTGGTCGTGGCGCCGATGTCGGGTCATTTCGCCACCCTGCTGCGCGGCACGGTGAAGGCGCTGCTGCCCGAGCACGACGTGCACATCACCGACTGGGTCGATGCGCGCGAGGTGCCGCTGTCGCAGGGCAATTTCGACCTCGACGACTATGTCGACTACATCATGGAGTTCCTGCGCTACATCGGCCCGCCGGCGCATGTCATCGCCGTGTGCCAGCCCTCGGTGCCGGTCATGGGTGCGGCCGCGCTGATGGCGGCGGCGGACGATCCGCGCCAGCCGCGCTCGATCACGCTGATGGGCGGGCCGATCGACACCCGCATCAGCCCGACCGTGCCCAACGACCTGGCGACGCGCAATTCGATGATGTGGTTCCGCCAGGCCGTGATCTCGAACGTGCCCATGGGATTCCCCGGCTATATGCGCCGCGTCTATCCCGGTTTCCTGCAGCTCTCCAGCTTCATCACCATGAACCTGGACCGCCACATCAACGCCCATCTGCGCCAGTTCGAGCACCTGGTGCGCGGCGACGGCGAGTCGGCCGAGGCGCATCGCGGCTTCTACGACGAGTACCTCGCGGTGATGGACCTGACCGCCGAGTTCTACGTGCAGACCATCCAGGTGGTCTTCAAGGAGCACCAGCTGCCGCGCGGCGTGTGGCTGTCGCGCGACCGGCCGATCGACCCGTCGCGGATCACCGTGCCGGCGCTGATGTCGGTCGAGGGTGAGCTCGACGACATTTCCGGCGTCGGCCAGACCAAGGCGGCGCATGCGCTGACGCCGAATATCGCCGCCGATCGCCATGTTCATTACGAGCAGCCCGGCGTCGGCCATTACGGCATCTTCAACGGCCGCAGATGGCGCGACGAGATCATGCCGAGGGTACGCGCCTTCATTCGCGCCAATGACCGCTGATTTCCCTACCGCCACAACGGCTTTCGACTTATAAACAAGAACATACTGAAAACGGGGTGCGGTCCGCCGCAAACCCGTTCGTCTGACCATAGTCGCCGCATACCCCTCGTGATGGTGACGATATGAGTGAATCCGCTGCGGGCGGCGCCGATATCGCGCCGCTGGTCGCCGGCACCGACGGTGCACCGGTCTACAGCACCTGGCTGTTCGACCAGGGCGTGCCTCT
Source organism: uncultured Rhizobiaceae bacterium (assembly GCA_964398335.1). Classification (GTDB taxonomy): domain Bacteria; phylum Pseudomonadota; class Alphaproteobacteria; order Reyranellales; family Reyranellaceae; genus JAFAZJ01. Next base: position 5,690 of record CAYNOF010000300.1, on the reverse strand, counting down.
CGACGATTCGGCCGATGCCGGCCTGCTGGCCCTGCCCGACGAAGGCCTGCCCATCGACATGCTGATGGCGAGCACCGACCTCGTGCAGGTCGAGCGCCTGCATGACGATCCGTTCTTCAGTGACGACGAGATCGGTGACTGGGCCGGCACGATCCACGACGCGCCGCGCCTGCTGACCCTGGGCGGGCAGGCCTATGATCTGGTGATCGGCGGCAGCTACGCCGAGAACATCCACATGCTGCCCGATCATCCGGCCTTCGCCGGCTGGGGCGAGGCGCCGGTGGCCTCGCCGGCCCACGACCTGCTGGTCGATCTCGGCCCGTCGCTGCTCGATGGTGAGCCAGGGGGATTGGCACCCTTCGGCGGCGCCATCGTCACCCATGCCGAGTCGGATATCTGGGGCGGCGCGATCGTCGCCGACCTGCAGGCGCCCGAGCTGTCATGGCTCGCCGGCGTGGGCTCGCCCGGCGGCCACGTCGGCGAGGCCTGGGCCTGGGACGCCGACAAGAGCGCCTACGTCTTCCATCACTTCGTGTAGCTGTCTTGCTGGTCGCTGCCCGACCTGATAGGGCAGCGCCATGCAGCAGCGCACGCGCATCGCGCCGTCGATCCTGTCCGCCGATTTCGCCGCGCTGGGCCGCGAGATCGAGGCGATCACCGCCGCTGGCGCCGACGTCGTGCATGTCGACGTGATGGACGGCCACTTCGTGCCCAACATCACCATCGGCCCGATGGTGGTGAAGGCGCTGCGCCCGCACACGAAGCTGCCCTTCGACACGCATCTGATGATCTCGCCGGTGGATCCCTACATCCCGGCCTATGTCGAGGCGGGCGCCGACATCGTCTCGCTGCATCCCGAGGCCGGCCCGCATCTGCATCGCTCGATCCAGCTGATCAAGTCGCTGGGCCGCAAGGCCGGCGTGGTGCTGAACCCGGCGACGCCGGTCAGCGCGGTCGAGCACGTTCTGGGCGATGTCGACCTGGTGCTGGTGATGACCGTCAATCCCGGCTTCGGCGGGCAGGCCTTCATCGAGAGCCAGCTGCCCAAGATCGCCGCCCTGCGCCGGATGATCGACGCGACCGGCCGCCCGATCGACCTCGAGGTCGATGGCGGCATCAATCCCGAGACGGCGAAGAAGGCGGTGACCGCCGGCGCCGACATGCTGGTCGCCGGCACCGCGGTCTTCAGCGGCGGACCGCAGCGCTACGCCGCCAACATCAAGGCGCTGCGCGGCTAGCGCGGCGGCGCCGGTAGAAGGCGCGCGCCTTGGCGTTGTTGCCGCAATCGGCCATGTCGCACCACAGACGCGTGTGGTTGCGCGAGGTGTCGACGAAGAACCAGCCGCAGCGATGATCGGCGCAATGACCGACCCGCGCCAGCCGGTCCGACGCCAGGAACTCGACGATGTCGTGCGCGAGCAGCGCCAGCGGCGCGCGCAGTGAGTCGCCGTCGCCCGATGCCACCGCGCGCAATCCGCCGCCGGCCGCCGGCTCGAGCCGATAGCTGAAACGCATCGCCGACAGGGCCGTGTTGAGCGCCGCCAGCGCGCGACGCCTGCCGTCCGCGAGAACCGACGCCAGGGCCTCGCGCAGGGCGATCGCCTCGCGCACGGCCTTGCGCGCCGCGGCCGGTCGACGCGACGCCTCGGCTGCGAGCCGTCGATGCGTCGTGGCGTCGATCAGCGCGGCCGCTTCGGACCAGAGCAGCAGCTCGCCGTAGCTCGTGAGGCGCTCGCCGCGTGCATCGGGATCGCCGCGCCACTCCACCGTGTTGGCGAAATCCACCGCGCGTGCGCCGGCCACCAGCTTGGGCGGCGACCGGCGATAGGAAGCTTGCGCGAGCATAAGATATTATAACCTGTATAAGGCCAGTTAGCCAGTTATACAGGCAGCATGACGGATCGCGCCGCATCTCTCTGCTTCACCCTCAACGGCCTGCGCGAGGGCGCGCTGGGCATCGGCGTGCTGGTTCCCGGCACGGCGATGTTCGGCATGGCCTTCGGTGTCATGGCCAAGGCCGCCGGGCTCGGCGTCTGGGAGGCGATGCTGCTCAGCGCCTGGGTCAATGCCGGCGGCGCGCAGATGGCGACCCTGCAGGCCTGGGCCGATCCGGTGCCGCTGCTCGCCGTGGTGCTGACGACGCTCGCCATGAACGCGCGCTACCTGCTGCTGGGCGCCGCGCTGCGGCCATGGTTCGGCAGCCTGCCGGCGAGCCGGTCCTATCCGTCGCTGTTCGTGCTGGGCGATGCGAATTGCGCCATGGCGCTGCGCCGTCATGCCGGCGGGCAGAGCGACGCCGCCTTCATCCTCGGCAGCGGCGCCGTGCTGTGGCTGGTCTGGGTCGCCGCGACGGCGGCCGGCCATGGCTTCGGCCAGGCGCTGGGCGATCCCCGGCGGCTGGGCATCGATTTCATGCTGGGCGCCTTCTTCGCCACCATGGCGGCGGGCTGGCTGGAGCGGCGCGGCACCCTGTTGCCCTTCGGCATCGGCGTCGCCGGCGCCATCGTCATCGACCGCCTGCTGGGCGCGCCGTGGTCGATCCTGATCGGCGCGTCGCTGGGCGCGGCGGTCGCGGCCATCACCTGGCGCGGGGAGGCGCGCGATGGATCCGCGGCCTGACGTCCTGCTGGCGATCCTGCTGCTGGGCTTCGCCTCCTACGCCTGCCGCGCCGGCGGCTTCTTCCTGATGCGCTATGTCGTCATCACGCCGCGCGTCGAGGCTTGCCTGCGCGCCATTCCGGTGGCGCTGGTCGGCGCCATCCTCGGCCCGGTGGCGGCGCGCGGTGGACCGCCGGAATGGGCCGGGCTGGTCGCGGCGCTGGTCGGTATGCGGCTGACCGGCAACGAGCTGGTGAGCGCGATCGCCGCCGTCGCGGCGGTGGCCGGCGGCCGCGCGCTGGGGCTGGGCTGAGTCCCGGTCCGTCAGGATCGTGCGGTAGCATGAAGGCCCGCAGGAGGCCCGCCATGCCGCTCGCTCTCGGACCCATCGGTCAGATCGCCCGCGCCGTCGCCGACGTCGATCGCGCCGAGGCCTTCTACGGCGGCGTGCTGGGCCTGCGGAAGCTGTTCCGTTTCGGCGATCTGACGTTCTTCGACTGCGCCGGCGTGCGGCTGATGATCGAGAAGGCCGGCACCGCCGGGTCAACGGGCGAAAGCGTGATCTATTTCCGCGTCGCCGACATCGCGCTGGCCCACGAGGAGCTCACGGCACGCGGCGTGGTCTTCGACGACAAGCCGCATCTCATCGCCAGGATGGAAGACCACGATCTGTGGATGACGTTCTTCCGCGACCCCGACGGCCACGTCCTGTCGCTGATGCAGGAGGCACCCAAGGGGTATCAACCGCCGTCGGCCTAGCCCGACAAGTACATGCCGTGTGAACGCAACGCCGTTTGGCGTGTGCCGACCGACGCGATAGAAAGATCGGGCAGCACGATGCGGCATTCAGGGGAGGAAACAGATGCCTCTGGCGAAGCGGCTTGCCGCCGAAGGAATCGGCACATTCTGGCTGGTGCTTGGCGGCTGTGGCAGTGCCGTCCTGGCCGCGGCGTTTCCCAATCTCGGTATCGGCCTGACCGGCGTCGCGATCGCGTTCGGCCTGACCGTGCTGACCATGGCCTACGCCATCGGCCACATCTCCGGCTGCCATCTCAATCCGGCCGTGACCGTGGGCCTGGTCGTGGCGCGGCGGTTTCCCGTGTCGGAGCTGCTGCCTTACGTCGTCGCGCAGGTGATCGGTGCGATCGTCGGCGCCGGCGCGGTCTACCTGATCGCCAGCGGCAAGGCCGGCTTCGACCTCGCCGGCGGCCTGGCATCCAACGGGTATGGCTCGCACTCGCCGGGTCAGTATTCGCTGGTCGCCGGCCTGGTGAGCGAGATCGTGATGACCTTCGGCTTCCTGGTCGTCATCCTCGGCGCCACCGACAAGCGCGTGCCGGCGGGCTTCGCCCCCATCGCCATCGGTCTGGCTCTGACGCTGATCCACCTCGTCAGCATCCCCGTCACCAATACCTCGGTGAACCCGGCGCGCAGCACCGGCCCGGCGGTGTTCGTGCAGGGCTGGGCGCTGGAGCAGCTGTGGCTGTTCTGGGTCGCGCCGGTGCTGGGCGCGGCGCTCGCCGGCCTGGTCTATCCCTGGCTGGCGGCAGAGCCGACGGACGAAGCGCAACCCCGGACCGCGCTCAAGGAAACCGCGTAGGCGACCCGGCACCACAAGCCGTGCTCGACGGCGGCGTTGTGCCGGGCAGATTTCAGCGGGCGGCGACCACCATGATCTCGACCCTCATGTCAGGGTCGTTCAGGCGCGCCTGAACCGTGGCCCGCGCCGGCGTCCGGCCGGGCACCACCCAGGCGTCCCACACCGCGTTCATGGCGGCGAAGTCGTCGATGTCCTTCAGCCAGATCACCGCCGACAGGAGCTTCGTCTTGTCGGTGTCGGCGCGCGCCAGAAGCGCGTCGATCTCGGCCAGCGCCTGCTTCACCTGCCCGGTGACGTCGAGCGAGGTGTCCTCCGGGATCATGCCCGAGAGATAGACGCGATCGTCGTGGATCACCGCCTCGGCCAGGCGCGGCCCGGGATCGATGCGGCTGATGGCCATCAGTGCCGCTCCCGCGTCTCGGCAAAGCGTATGGCGGGAAAGCGTTCGCGGATGGTGTTGAGCTCCCAGGCGTTGCGCGCGAGGTAGACCGGCGCGCCGTCACGATCCTCGGCCATGGCCGCGCGCTGCGCCTCCATGAAGCGGTCGAGGTCGGCCTTGCTGTCGGCCGAGATCCAGCGCGCGGTCTCGAACGGCGCCTGCTCGAGCGCGATCTTCACCTGGTACTCGTTCTCGACGCGGGTCTGCAGCACGTCGAGCTGCAGCGCGCCGACCACGCCCACGATCCAGTCGCCGCCGATGACGCGACGGAAGACCTGGGTGACGCCTTCCTCCGACAGGTCCTCGAGCGCGCGGCGCAGCTGCTTGGACTTCATCGGATCCTCGAGCCGCACGCGGCGCAGCATCTCCGGCGCGAAGTTCGGGATGCCGGTGATGCGCAGCTCCTCGCCCTCGGTCAGCGTGTCGCCGACGCGCAAGGTGCCGTGGTTGGGCACGCCGATGATGTCGCCGGGCCACGCCTCGTCGACGATCTCGCGGTCGCGGGCGAAGAACAGGATCGGACTGCCGATGGTGATGGTCTTGCCGGTGCCGATCTGCTTGAGCTTCATGCCGCGCTGGAAGCGGCCGGCGCACAGCCGCATGAACGCCACCCGGTCGCGGTGGTTGGGGTCCATGTTGGCCTGCACCTTGAAGACGAAGCCCGCGACCTTGCCCTCTGTCGGTTCAATGGGACGCGGCTCGGCCGGCTGCGGCCGCGGCGAAGGTGCGTAGGCGGCCAGCGCATCGAGGATCTCGCGCACGCCGAAATTGTTGTAGGCGCTGCCGAAGAAGACCGGCGTCAGGTGGCCCTCGAGATAGGCCTGCCGGCTGAACTCGGGATAGCCGGCGCGCACCAGCTCGACGTCCTCGACCAGCTTGGCGTACTGGTCGGCCGGCAGCGCCTTGGCCAGCGCCGGGTCGTCGACGCCGGTGTACTCGACCGCATCGGCGACCTTCTCGCGCGCTTGGGCCGAGAACATCAGCATGCGGTCGCGCACCACGTCGTAGGTGCCGCGGAAGGACTGGCCCGAACCCACCGGCCAGCTCATCGGC
>CAYNOF010000299.1:0-5183 GCA_964398335.1 uncultured Rhizobiaceae bacterium | reverse complement strand
CGAGCATGTCGCCGTCCTTCAGGCCGGCCGAAGCCTCGTCGAGGATCTGCAGGCCGCGGCTCAGTGTCTTGAGGAAGCGGTGCTCCTCGAGGCGGATGGTCTCCTCGATCATGTGCTCGCCGCGGCTCAGTTCGGGATAGGCCTGGCCCATCTCGCGGACCAGCGCCGGCACGAGCTTGAAGATCACCGGCTCATGCGCGCCGAGCAGCGTCGCGTGGCGCATGGCACGGCGCATGATGCGGCGCAGCACGTAGCCGCGACCCTCGTTGGAGGGCAGCACGCCGTCGGCGATCAGGAACGAGGTCGCGCGCAGGTGGTCGGCGATCACCTTGTGCGAGGGCGCCTGCGGGCCGTCGGGATCGACACCGGTCTCATGCGCCACCGCCTCGATCAGCGCGCGGATCATGTCGATGTCGTAGTTGTTGTGCTTGCCCTGCAGCACCGCGGACAGGCGCTCGAGCCCCATGCCGGTGTCGATCGAGGGGCGCGGCAGGTTCACCCGCTCCTCCTTCGTCACCTGCTCGAACTGCATGAACACGAGGTTCCAGATCTCGATGAAGCGGTCGCCGTCCTGCTCCGGACTGCCCGGCGGGCCGCCCGGGATCGAGGGCCCGTGGTCGTAGAAGATCTCCGAGCACGGGCCGCACGGCCCGGTGTCGCCCATCGCCCAGAAATTGTCCGAGGTCGGGATGCGGATGATCTTCTGGTCGGGCAGGCCGGCGATCTTCTTCCAGTGGCCGAAGGCCTCGTCATCGTCGTGATAGACGGTGACCAGCAGCTTCTCCTTCGGCAGGCCGTAATCCTTCGTCAGCAGGTTCCACGCCAGCTCGATCGCGCGCTCCTTGAAGTAGTCGCCGAAGCTGAAATTGCCCAGCATCTCGAAGAAGGTGTGGTGGCGCGCGGTATAGCCGACGTTCTCCAGGTCGTTGTGCTTGCCGCCGGCGCGCACGCATTTCTGCGCCGTCGCGGCGCGGCTGTAGGACCGCTTCTCCAGGCCGGTGAAGACGTTCTTGAACTGCACCATGCCGGCATTGGTGAACATCAGGGTGGGATCGTTGCGCGGCACGAGCGGGCTCGAGGCCACGACTTCGTGGCCTTCGCGCCGGAAGAACTCGAGGAACGTCCGCCTGATGTCGCTCGCGCTTGCCATCGTCCTGAACCGTTGCCGGGCGCCCCGGGCGCCCGCCGCGTTGCATCAACGCGGCCGATCCCGTTGCAAAGTCAGCGGTTTTACAATGCACATCGGGGGGTGTCCATGCGATGCTGTCCCCACGCGCCATGAGCAACGAACCCACCCTCCCCGAGGGCCCGCCCGCAATTATCGAGCTGCCGGGCGGCGATCCGATCACCGTTCCGCTGCCGGCGGGCGAAGTGCCGGCCTATGCCGTCCTGCCGGCACTGCGCGCCCTGGTCGACGCCATGATGCAGCGGGTGAAAGATGCCTCGGCGGAACGCGGCGAAACCATCTCCTGCCGCGCCGGCTGCGGCGCCTGTTGCCGGCAGTTTGTGCCGATCTCCGACCTGGAGGCCCGCGCGCTCGCCCAGATGCTGGAGCGCATGCCGGAGGATCGACAGGCGCGGGTGCGTGCGCGGTTCGCCGACGCCGAGGCACGGCTGCGCGAGGCCGGCATGTGGGACCGGATGACGCATGGCGGCCGCATCCTGAAAAGCGAGCACATCCAGCTGGTGCAGAATTACTTCTTCCTGGGCATCGCCTGCCCGTTCCTCGAGGACGAAGCCTGCTCGATCCATCCCGACCGGCCGCTGATCTGCCGCGAGTACCTCGTGATCTCCTCGCCAACCCATTGCGCCAAGCTCGAGCGTCAAAAGATCAAGCGCCTGGCCGCGCCCCAGACCTCGATCGCGCTGCATGTCATGGACGGCGCGCACCATCCCGACAACTACAATGTCTTCCCTCTGGTCGCCTTGCTCGAGTGGCTGCGCCGCCACCCGGACGCGCCGGAGCAGCGCACGGCCGAATCCTGGATCGAGCATTTCGGCCACGCCATGCAGCAGCGCTTCGGCGATTCGGTGGAGATGGTGAGTCGGCCGCTGCCCGAGGCAAGCGAGGAATGGTAAACCGGCGCGCCGCGTAGCATCAGGAGTCGCTCGTATGCCGCCTGCCAATCCCGGCTCCGACGTCATTTCCGCCAATCTGCGGATGAGGGTCGGTCACCTGCGCGTCGAGACGCGGCTGGAGATCTCGCCGCGGCCGATCAAGCCGCAGCAGGCGCTGCCCACCCTGATGCGGCTGGTCAACGCGGTGGTCGAGGAGACCGAGCGGGAGGTCGAGCGCAAGGGGCTGAAGATCTCCTGCACCAAGGGCTGCGGCGCGTGCTGCCGGCAGCTGGTGCCGATCTCCGATGTCGAAGCGCACCACCTGCGCGCACTGGTCGACGCCATGCCGCCGGACCGCCGCAAGGTGATCGAGGACCGCTTCGCCGAGGCCTCGCGCCGTCTGCAGCAAGCCGGCCTCAAGGACTACATGATGGCGCCCACCGGCCATACGCCCGAAGAGGCCACGGCATTCGGGCTTGAGTACTACGAGCTCGACCTTGCCTGTCCCTTCCTCGAGGACGAGAGCTGCTCGATCCACCAGGACCGGCCGCTGGTCTGTCGCGAGTACCTCGTGACCTCGCCGGCGGCCAATTGCTCGCGGCTGGCCGAGGGCGAGATCGATCCGGTCGAGGTGCCGAAGATGTCGGCCCTGGCGCGCACGCTGACCGATCCGACCGGCAACCAGTCGACGCGCTGGACCGCGCTGTCGCTGGCGCTGGAATGGGCGGCCAGGAATCCCGAGCACTTCCCGCTCAAGACCGGCCCGGAATGGGTCGACGCCTTCCTCAAGGCCGTCTCCGCCATTCCGAAGCCGGACCCGCCGCCGATCGGCCCGGCTCCATCCGCCGAGAAGACCACGCTCAGCCTGAACATCCCGTCGGGCGAGGTCACGGCACAGCAGGTGCTGCCGGCGGTGTTCCAATTGTCGGCGCACGCGGTCGGCACCGGCATTGCCGCCGTCGAGCGCGCCGGCAAGAGCGTCTCATGCCGTCCGGGCTGCGGCGCCTGCTGCCGGCAGGCCGTGCCGATATCCGATGTCGAGGCGTGGGCGCTGGCCGATCTGGTCGAGGCGATGCCGGAGCAGCGCCGTGCCGTGATCCGTGGACGGTTCGCCGAGGCCGAACGCAGGCTCGATGCCGCCGGCATCGCGATGCTCGACGTGCACGGCCAATCGCGCGGCGCCTACAACCAGCTGGCCAAGGCCTATTTCGACCTGTTCCTCGACTGCCCGTTCCTCGAGAACGAGAACTGCACGATCCACCCGTCGCGGCCACTGGCCTGCCGCGAGCATCTCGTCACCTCCCCGCCGTCGCATTGCTCGAGCATGGGCCAGGGCGGCGTGGAAGGCGTGCGCTCGCCGCCGCTCGCCGGCGCCCTGCTGCGCCTGACCTCGGAGGAAACGCCGCCGCAGCCGCGGGCGACCCTGCTGCCGCTGCTGTTCCGTTGGCTGCCGCTCCATCCCAGATCGACGCTCACCCGGCCGGCGCAGCAATGGATCGAGCGTTTGATGTCGATCCAGGAAGCGCTGGTGAAGGGCGGCGGCGGCCAGCCAGCGTCATGAACCGGCCCTCGCTGCTGTTCATGCCGGGCTCGTCAGGCGCGGCCAGCTTCTGGCTGCCGGTGGGCGAGTTGCTGCCGGCCGCGTGGCGCAAGCGCTACCTCGACTGGCCCGGCATGGGCTCGGTGCCGCCCTCGCCGAAGATCGCCTCGTACGACGACCTCGCGGATCTCGTCCTGGATCGGCTGGAGGAACCGACCGCGCTGGTGGCGCAGTCCATGGGCGGCGTGGTCGCCGCCAAGGTCGCCATAAGGCGGCCCGATCGGGTCAGCCATCTGGTGCTCTCGGTGACGTCGGGCGGCATCGACCGCCGCGCGTTCGATCTCGCCGACTGGCGGGGCGATTACATCAAATCCTATCCCAACGCGCCTGACTGGATCTTCGAGCACAGCCGCGACCTCAGCGACGCGTTGCGCACACTGCGCATGCCGGTGCTGCTGGTGTGGGCCACGCGCGACGCGATCAGCCCGGCGGCGATCGGCCGCCATCTCGCCAGCCTGATGCCGCATGCCCGTCTGATCGAGATCGACAGCGACGACCATTGGGTCGTGCGCCGGCATCCGGAGCAGGTCGCCGGCGAGATCGCCCGCCTGATCGAGGGATCGGCCTGAAGCATGAGCCTGAAATGGAGCGGGCGGCGCCGTGGGGTGCGCCGCCCGCATGACGCCCACGCTGTGGGGGCGCCGGGGAACTCGCGCCTATGGATGGGGGTCCATGGGAATGGCACGAGTTCCGTATGTGAACTTAGTCGCAGTTCACCTCAAGGCAACGGCGCATTGGCGATGTGAAATCGGTAAATTGTGGAAAACCAATCATCTCGCCGAGACGCATTGTTTCGCCGACAAACATTGTTCGCCCGGCATCGCCAGTTCACGATGTCAGCCTATTGTCAGTTTTCCTCTTTGGCTACAAGAAACCGACACGCCCTGTGGGAAAATGTCCGCGTGCCGCCCTCCCCGGCCGACACGCGGACGCCCCTCAACTGCTGATCACTCGTCGTCGTCGGAGCCGCCATCGGCATCCATCAGTGCGCCCGACAGCACGCCGGCATTGGCGCGGATGGCGCGCTCGATCTTGTCGGCGACCTCGGAATTCTCACGCAGAAAGGTCTTGGCGTTCTCGCGGCCCTGGCCGATGCGCTGGCCGTCATAGGAGAACCACGAACCCGACTTCTCGACGATGCCGGCCTTGACGCCCAGGTCGATCAGCTCGCCGACCTTGGAGACGCCTTCGCCGTACATGATGTCGAACTCGACCACCTTGAACGGCGGCGCGACCTTGTTCTTCACCACCTTCACGCGGGTCTGGTTGCCGACCACGTCCTCGCGCTCCTTGATGGCGCCGATGCGGCGGATGTCGAGGCGCACCGAGGCGTAGAACTTCAGCGCATTGCCGCCGGTCGTGGTCTCGGGGCTGCCGAACATCACGCCGATCTTCATGCGGATCTGGTTGATGAAGATCACCAGCGTGTTCGACTTGGAGATCGAGGCGGTGAGCTTGCGCAGCGCCTGGCTCATCAGGCGGGCCTGCAGGCCGGGCAGCGCATCGCCCATCTCGCCTTCGAGCT
>CAYNOF010000298.1:0-4959 GCA_964398335.1 uncultured Rhizobiaceae bacterium | reverse complement strand
TCGGCCTCGATCCCGGACTGCGCAACACCGGCTGGGGCGTGATCGAGTCGGAGGGCAGCCATCTGCGCTTCGTCGCCTGCGGCGTGGTGCATTCCGACGAGGCGCTGTCCCTGGCCGAGCGCCTGTGCCAGCTCTTCGATGGCGTCAGCGACGTGATCCGCGAGTGGCAACCGACAGAAGCCGCGGTCGAGGAGACCTTCGTCAACAAGAACCCGAACTCGACCCTGAAGCTCGGCCAGGCGCGCGGCGCGGTGCTGATGGCGCCGGCCAAGCTGGGCCTCGCCGTGATCGAATACGGCGCCAATCACATCAAGAAGTCCGTGGTCGGCGTCGGCCACGCCGAGAAGCAGCAGGTCGAGCTGATGGTGGCGCGCCTGCTGCCCGGCGTGAGCGCCACCGCCGATGCCGCCGACGCGCTGGCCGTCGCCATCTGCCACGCGCATCACCGCCGCACCGGCCGCAAATGGACCAGCGGCGCAGTCACCGCCGGCGCCGAGGGCGGCGAGATCGGCGCGGTGCGCGGCGGCCGCGGCGGCGCCGGCCGCGGCAAGAGCGGCGTGCGCGGCTCCCCGGCCGAGTGGGAGCGCGCGATGCTGGCGCGCGCGACCAAGCGATGACGGTCTCGCCATGATCGGGCGCCTGCGCGGCATCATCGAGCAGGTCGACGAGGATTCCTGCGTCGTCGATGTCAACGGCGTCGGCTACGTCGTGCACGCCTCGGCGCGCACCCTGCGCGAGCTGTCGCCGGGCGTCGAGGCGCGGCTGCTGGTCGAGACCGTGGTGCGCGAGGATGCGATCCTGCTCTACGGCTTCATCGCCGCCGCCGAGCGCGACTGGTTCCGCATCCTCACGACCGTGCAGGGTGTCGGCGCCAAGGTCGCGCTGTCGCTGCTCTCGACCCTGGCGCCCGACGAGCTCGCCTCCGCCATCGTCGCCCAGGACAAGGCGGCGCTGAACCGCGCCGCCGGCGTCGGCCCCAAGCTCGCCGCGCGGCTCACCACGGAGCTGAAGGACAAGGCGACGCAATGGGGCGTGACGCCCGGGGCGCGCGCGGCAACGACGGCGACGAAGGCCGACGCGCCGGCGGCTGCGCCGTCGGCCAACGAGGACGCGATCTCCGCCCTGGTCAATCTCGGCTACAAGCGCGTGGAAGCCTTCGGCGCCATCGCCCGCGTCGCGGCCCGCCTGGGCGCCGACGCCCGGATCGACACGCTGATCCGCGAGGGGCTGCGCGAGCTGGCGCGATAGGGCTGATTTCCATAGTCATCCGTCTCAAGCACGGTCATAGTCGACATCATGTAAACCGGTAGAGTTCGGGATGAGATTCTCTTGGAATGGTCTGTCCCGGCTCTTGACGGTGGGTTCCGCCGGTCTGCTGGCGCTGATCGCGCTGATCTGGATTCCGGCCGGCCTTGCGATGCCCCTGGCGCGCGACCAGGGCATCTTCGCCTGGGTGGGGCAGACCATCCTGCGGGGCGGCCTGCCCTATGTCGATGCATGGGAACACAAGGGACCCGCGGCCCATTTTCTCAACGCTGCCGCCATCGGGCTGTTCGGCCCCACATCGGTCGGCATCCGCATCTTCGATTTCGTGTTGCTGGCGGGAACGATCGGAGGATTGGTCGTGCTGGCGCGGCGACGCGACCCCCTGTGGGGCTGGATCGCCGGCTTGCTGCTGGTCCTCGTATGCGGCGGCGGCGGCTACTGGCACACGGCGCAGCCGGATGGCTGGAGCGCTCTCGGCCTCCTGCTGGCGACCGCGCTGGTCTGGCACAAGCCCGGGCATCCGCTGGCGGCGCTGTTCGCCGGGGCGCTCCTGGGCCTGGCCGTGATGGTGAAGCCCAATTACGGCCTGATGGGCATCCTGCCCGTCATCGGCTACGGCTGGCGCGATGAGCGGGGCCGGCGGCACTGGCGCGAACTGGCCTTGTGCATCACCGGCGGCGGCGCCGTTGCGGCGGCATTCGCCGCGATCTTCCTGGTCGCCGGCCACGCTCGCGAGGCATGGGACGCGGTCGTCGTCTTCAATCTGCAGAGCCATGTCGAGGGCCCGGCGCTGCAATGGCGGCAGATCGGCCGGGCACTGTGGACCGCGGTCTGGTGGTCGGACGGCAATGTCTACACCGTCCGGCTCCTGCATCTGCTCGCGATCGTCGGCGTCTTCCTGCTGTGGCGATCCGATCGGCGCGGCGCGGCGCTGCTGTCGTGCGGCTGGTTCCTGGCCTGGGTCATCGGGCTGTCGCAGAACAAGGGATTCTATTACCACTACGTGCCGATGTATGGCTTCGCGGCATTGCTCGCGGCCCAGGCCGTGCGCTCGGCGGTGAGGCCGCAGACGGGCCCGCACGATCGCTTACGAAACGCGCTGCATGTCGGTGTAGCGGCCTCGGTGGCGCTTCTGGTGATCGTGGCCCGGCCGCTGCCCTTCGCGGCCCGGTGGTGGGGGATGGCCCTCGGCATGCTGCCCGTCCCGGCCTATGAGGCCCAGTTCTGCCTGCCCGAGGTCTCGTCGAGGGATTTCTGCCACGTCGCGGTTCGCGAGACGGCGGCATTCCTGCGCACGAACCTGGCGCCGGACGACGGGATGTATGTCTGGGGCTACGAGGCTCTGCTGTACTTCGAGGCGCAGCGCTGGTCGCCGACGCGTTTCGGCTTCAACTATCCCATGGCGGTCGGCTCGCCCGACTGGAAAGCCTCGGTGCGCCGCGAGGTCCTGGCGGCGTTGCAGTCCCGGCCGCCCAAGGCCATCGTCGTGCAGGAAACCGACAAGACCCCCATCACCACCATGACGTCGCGTCAGATGCTGTCGACGTTTCCCGAGCTGGCGGCACTGATCGACAGCGCCTACCGGCCGGCCCACGCCAACCCCGACTTCACGGTCTACCTGCGGCGCTGACCGCCGATATAGGACCTGACGCCTAGGACCGCGGCGCCGCGCATGCTAAGGAGGGCCAACCCCTTCGCCCGTGCCGCGCGGGCCAATGACCAGATCGCCTGCGATGTCGACCAGGGATTCCGACCGTCTCGTCTCCCGCGCCAAGGGCGAGGAGGATGCCGCCGAGCTGAAGCTGCGGCCGCAGGCGCTCGACGATTTCGTCGGCCAGAAGCAGGTGCGCGAGAACCTCAAGGTGTTCATCGCCGCCGCCCGCGCGCGCGGCGAGCCGCTCGACCACACGCTGTTCCACGGTCCGCCGGGGCTGGGCAAGACGACGCTGTCGCAGATCGTCGCGCGGGAGATGGGGGCGGGCTTCCGCGCCACGTCGGGGCCGGTGATCGCCAAGGCCGGCGACCTCGCCTCGATGCTCACCAACCTCGAGCGCGGCGACGTGTTCTTCATCGACGAGATCCATCGCCTCAATCCCGCCGTCGAGGAGATCCTCTATTCGGCGATGGAGGACTTCCAGCTCGACATCATGATCGGCGAGGGGCCGGCGGCGCGCTCGGTGCGCATCGACCTGCCGCCGTTCACGCTGGTCGGCGCCACGACGCGCTCGGGCCTGATGACCACGCCCTTGCGCGAGCGCTTCGGCATTCCGATGCGCATGGATTTCTACACCGCCCAGGAGCTCGAGACGATCGTGCGCCGCGCCGCGCGCGTGCTGAGGATCGAGATGACCGACGACGGCGCGGCCGAGATCGCCAAGCGCAGCCGCGGCACGCCGCGCGTCGCCAACCGCCTGCTGCGCCGCGTGCGCGACTTCGCCTCGGTCGCCGACCATGGCGTCGTCACGGCGACGATCGCCGACGCGGCGTTGAAGCGACTCGAGGTCGATGCGCTGGGCCTCGACCTGATGGACCGGCGCTATCTCGGCTGCATCGCCGAGAAGTACAGCGGCGGCCCGGTGGGCGTGGAGACGCTGTCGGCGGCGCTGTCGGAGGAGCGCGACGTCATCGAGGACGTGATCGAGCCGTACCTCATGCAGCTCGGCCTGCTGATGCGCACGCCGCGCGGCCGCATGCTGGCCGAAGGCGGCTGGAAGCACATCGGCCTGCCCGTGCCCAAGACATCGCGCGCGCAGCTCGACCTGCTCGACCGCGAGAGCGAGTCGTGAACAGGCCGTCATCCCGGGCGCAGCGAGGGATCTTTCTGCCGCTTGCGGGATTCCTCGCTGCGCTCGGAATGGCAGATGCGGGCGGACTCGCATGAGTGCGCGCGCCCATGTCCTGCCGCTGCGGGTCTACGACGAGGACACCGACGCCGCGGGCATCGTCTATCACGCCAACTACCTGCGCTTCATGGAGCGCGGGCGCACCGAGTTCCTGCGCGAGCTGGGGCACGATCTCGCGGCGCTGCGCTCGGGCACCGGCATCAACTGGGCAGTGAAGCGTCTGTCGATCGAGTACATCGCGCCGGGGCGGCTCGACGAGGCGCTGCACGTCGTCACCACAGTCGAGGCGTTGCGCGGTGCCTCGGTCGATTTGCGCCAGCAAGTAAAACGCGGCGACACGATGTTGACCGATTCGACTCTGACGCTGGTCTGCATGAACGCGGCGGGCCGCCCGGTGCGCCTGCCTGGCGATGCGCGTGCGGCCCTGAGCGAGCGAACAATCACGTGTCGCGGCGAAGTGACGCCCGATTAAGCAGCAAAAACAACACGGTGTTGCCGAAATGCAACGTGCGACGCCGCCAAGGTGCCATATTCTGCCGATAACCCTTCATTCCCCCTTGGAGATCGCATGGATCCGGTGATCTTTCTCGCACAGGTCGCTCCGGCACCTGCACCTGCGACTGTACCCTCCGCACCGCTCGCTCCACCGCCCGGCACAGGCAGTGCGGTCACCGCGTTCGGCGGCCAGGCGCTCGACGTCAGCTTCATCGGCATGTTCACCCACGCGCACATCGTCGTGCAGATCGTGATGGTGATGCTGCTGCTGGCCTCGGTGTGGTGCTGGGCGATCATCTTCGAGAAGACCTTGCGCCTGCGCACCCTGCGCAAGAAGGCCGATGTGTTCGAGAAC
>CAYNOF010000297.1:0-6262 GCA_964398335.1 uncultured Rhizobiaceae bacterium | reverse complement strand
CGCGTCTCCCAGTAGAGCGGTGCCTGCCAGTCGCGCTCCTGCACGATGGCCCAGCCGGCCGAGAGCCAGAACTCCGGTCGTCTGTAACCGCCATCCTCGACAAAGGCGGCATACTCGCCGCAGGTCGACAGCCGCGAGGCGAGGCGGAAGGGCTCGAGCCACACGCGATGGCGCGGGCCTTCGTTGTCGAAGGCGAAGCCGCCGCCCGCGTGGCCGATCTCGACCAGCCCGCCCTGGAAGGCGATCCATTCCAACGGCGATGCCTTGCCGTCACCCTGCGGCAGGTCGGCACGATAGGCCGGACGCAGCGGGTTGATCGACAGCACGTGCTTGATGTCCATGAGCAGCAGCTCCTGATGCTGCTGCTCGTGATGCAGGCCGAGCTCGACGATCGAGGCGAGCGGCGTGTTGGCCGCCTCGGGCCGATCGAGCGCGCGCGCCATCGCCCCGGTGACGTGGCGGCGATAGGCGAGGATCTCGGACACGCCGGGCCGCGACAGCAGGCCGCGCTGCGGACGCGGATGACGCGGGCCTTCGGCCTCGTAGTACGAGTTGAAGAGATAGTGATAGGCCGGATCGAAAACGCGATAGCCGGCGACGAAGGGCTTGAGCGCGAAGGTCTCGAAGAACCAGGTCGTATGCGCGAGATGCCACTTCGTCGGGCTGACGTCGGGCATCGACTGCACGGTCTGGTCTTCGGCAGAGAGCGGCGCGGCCAACGCTTCACTGAAGGCGCGGATCGCCAGGAACCGGTTCAACACATCGCCTCCGCTGGCGCAGCAACGACGCTAACGTCACCCACGATAGCGGGTTCCGGTGCCGCGGTCGCGCGCCGATGCAACCACGCCGTGTCAGCTTCCTGTGAGCATGCGCTTGCGCCGATCGCGACAAGCGACACAAATATGGTGATGCCAATCGCCGAAATCGACCCCTGGCGCATGCAGTACTTCGCGGGCGTACCGTGCCCCGACGACGTGCTCATTCCCACCGAGGACAGCGATGCCTGGATGTGGAATCCGGACTATCGCTGGGTCTACGACAAGCTCGCGGTCGCGCGGAGCCAGGGCCTCGACGCCGCGCCGCATGGCGTCGAGCCACCCTCGTTCCCGGTCTTCTCCAAGCCGGTCTACAATCTCAAGGGCATGGGCGTGGGCAGCCGCGTCATTGCCTCGGCCGAGGACTACAAGGAAGCGCAGACCGCCGGCCATTTCTGGTGCACGCTGCTGACAGGCGACCATGTCAGCACCGACGCCGCGGTGCTCGACGGCGAACCGAAATGGTGGCGCCACGCCACCGGCGAAACCACAGGCGATGGCACCTTCGACCACTGGGCGGTGCACGCCGAGCCCAATGCCGCCGTCGAGGACTGGTGCGGCACGTGGTGCCGCAGGCACCTCAAGGGCTACAGCGGCATGGTCAACTTCGAGACCATCGGCGGGCGCATCATCGAGATGCATCTGCGCTTCGCCGACCAATGGCCCGACCTCTACGGCAAGGGTTGGGTCGAGGCGCTGGTGCGACTCTACGAGAAGCATGAGTGGCGCTTCGACGATCGCGCGCGGCGCACCGGCTACAGCGTCGTGCTCTTCCTGCCGCATGGAAAGCGCTATCGCCATCCACCCGCCGCCATGATCGACCCGCTCAGGCAGTCGCCCGGGATCTCCAGCGTGCAGATCACCTTCCACGAGGACCGCGCCGCGCATCTGCACGCGATGCCACCCGGCGGATTCCGCGTGGCGAGCGTGAACAGCTGGGACCGCGGCGCCGGCAACGCCGCGCGCGAGGTGCTTCGGAGCCACTTCGAGTCATCCGCCGCGACCATGTGAAACCATGTGAAACCATGTGAAAGCGACAGTCCCGGGAGGCGGAAATGGCCTGTGCCACACCGCTGCCCCAGAATCGGGCCATGCCTTCCCCCTCGGCGGGAAGGCCATTAGGCTGCCCGCAACCAAGATCATGGGAAGATGGGACCGAACACCATGAACGCCAACGGCGACATCCAGTACGACTACATCATCGTCGGCGCGGGATCGGCCGGCGGCGCGCTCGCCGCGCGGCTGACCGAGGATGGCCGTTCGCGCGTGCTGCTGCTGGAAGCCGGCGTGGCGAGCCATCGCTACACGCGCTATCCGATCAGCTTCGGCCTGCTGATCAACAGTCCCGAGGCCAACTGGCTCTACCAGTCCGATCCCGAGGAAGGCACCGCCAATCGCGAGATCCCGGTGCCGCGCGGCAAGATCCTGGGCGGCTCCAGTTCGATCAACGGCCTCGTCTGGGTGCGCGGCCAGCCGCTCGACTACGACACCTGGGCGCAGCTGGGCAATCGCGGCTGGAGCTGGCAGGACGTGGCGCCGCTCTTCACCCGCATCGAGCATTACGAGAAAGGCGGCAAGAACGGCCGCGGCACGTCGGGTCCGCTGAAGGTCTCGGAGGTTCCCGACCAGAACCCGCTCTACGACGCGCTGTTCAAGGCCGCCGTCGCCGCCGGCTACAAGCTCAACCCCGACTACAACAGCGAGGACCAGGAAGGCGTCGTCAAGACGCAGGCCAGCATCTGGAAGGGCCGGCGCATGAGCGTGGCCCATTGCTACATCGAGCCGGCGATGAAGCGGCCCAACCTCACGGTGATCACCGAAGCGCACATCAACAAGGTGCTGCTCGACGGCAGACGCTGCGTCGGCGTCGAGTACGAGCATGGCGGCCAGGTGCACAAGGCGCGCGCCGGCCGCGAGGTCGTGGTGTGCGGCGGCGGCGTCGCCTCGCCGCAGATCCTCGAGCTGTCGGGCATCGGCAATCCCGAGATCCTCAAGAAGCACGGCATCGAGGTGAAGCACGAGCTGCCCGGCGTCGGCGAGAATTTCCGCGACCACCTCAACGCGCGCATCATCTGGCGCGTGAAGGTGCCCGGCGCCTCGTACAACCACATGGCGCGCGGCATCGGCGCGGTCGGCCAGGCGCTGAAGTACATGGCCTCGGGCGGCGGCTTCTTCAGCCTGCCGTCGGCGCCGCTGCTGGCCTTCCTGCGCACGCGGCCGGAGCTCGCCACGCCCGACGTGCAGATGCACCTGGTGCCCTACTCGATCAAGGACCCCAAGCAGCGCAAGCTGCAGGACTTCCCGTCGATGACCGTGGCCTGCTACCAGCTCAGGCCCGAGAGCCTGGGCTCGATCCATATCCGTTCGGCCGATCCCAAGGCGCAGCCGGCGATCCGCTTCAATTTCCTCGCCGATCCGATCGACCAGCGCGCGATGGTCGACGGCTTCCGCATGATGCGCAGGATCGTCGAGGCGGCGCCGATGGATGCCTTTCGCGGCGACGAGTATTCGCCGGGCAAGGACGTCGAGACCGACGAGCAGATCCTGGGCTGGATGCGCAACAACTCGCAGACGGCCTATCACCCCATCGGCACCTGCCGCATGGGACCGGGACCGAACTGCGTGGTCGACGACAAGCTCAAGGTGCACGGGCTGGAGGGCTTGCGCATCGCCGACGCCTCGATCTTCCCGACCATGCCCTCGGGCAACACCAACGCGCCCAGCATCATGGTGGGCGAGAAGGCGGCGGACATCCTGAAGGCGGCAGCCTGATTGGGGGAGCATCCGATGAACAGCGAGCATGATCTGCGCGCCGACTACGAAGCATCACTGCGCATGGCCGGCATCGTCGTACCGGCCGATCGCGACCAGGCGATGTTCGACGCCTTCAGGATCGTGCGCCAGATGATGGCCGAGCTGAACCGGCCGTGGCGCTATGACGAGGAGCCGGCCTTCATCCAGCGGCCGGTCGCACCCGCGGGAGGCACGCGATGAGCGCCGATCCCGCCAGCCTCACCCTTGCCGGCGCGGCCAGCGCCCTCAAGGCACGCACCCTGTCGCCGGTCGACCTGCTCGACGCCTGCCTGGAGCATGTGCGCCGCTGCAATCCCGCGCTCGATGCCTTCGTGCTGCTGACCGAGGAACGCGCCCGCGCCGATGCCGAGCGCGCGCATCGCGAGATCGCCGCCGGCCGATGGCGCGGGCCGCTGCATGGCGTGCCCTACGGGTTGAAGGACATCATCGACACGGCAGGCATCCGCACGACCTGCCATTCGCGCCTGCTGCTGGACAACGTGCCGGCGCGGGACGCCCATGTCGCGAGCCTGCTGCAGCAGGCCGGCGGCGTGCTGGTGGGCAAGCTGGCGACACACGAATTCGCCACCGGCGGCCCGGCCTTCGACCTGCCCTTCCCGCCGGCGCGCAATCCCTGGGATCGCGCCTGCTTCACCGGCGGCTCATCGAGCGGCTCGGGTGCGGCGGTCGCCTCGGGCATGCTGCCGCTGGCGATGGGCACCGATACCGGCGGCTCGATCCGCCTGCCCGCCGCCTATTGCGGCGTCGCCGGCATCAAGCCGACCTATGGCCGCGTCAGCCGCCGCGGCGTGGCGCCGCTGTCGTTCAGCCTCGACCATATCGGCCCGCTGTGCTGGACGGTCGAGGATTGCGCGCTGTCGCTGGGCGTGCTCGCCGGCTTCGACCCGGCCGATCCAGGCTCCGCCGACCTGCCGGTCCCCGACTACGCCGCCGCGCTCGCAGGCGGCATCGCCGGCATGACCATCGGTTACGTGCGCAATTTCAGCGAGGGCGCCAGCGACGACATGGCCGCCGGCATCGAGGCGGCGCTCGGCGAGCTGTCGCGCCTGGGTGCCCGTGTGGTCGAGATCGAGTTGCCGCCGATGCGGCTGTACCAGGCCGCCTATCGCGCGATCTGCGGCTCGGAGGCTTTTGCCGTGCACGCCCAGGACCTGCGCAGCCGACCGCATCTGTACGCGCGCATCACGCGCGAGCGGCTGATGGTCGGCGCCTTCGTCACCGGCGCCGACTACGTGCAGGGCCAGCGCATGCGGCGCGAATTGACGTCGGCTGTCGACAAGGCGCTCGCGGGCGTCGACCTGCTCGCCGCCGCCACGATCCTGACGCCGGCGCCGCGCCTCGAGGACGTCGACACCTCGCCGCTGCGCAACAGCGCGCCGATCACGGTGCCGTTCAACATCACCGGCCATCCGGCGCTGAGCCTGTGCTGCGGGTTCGGCAAGAGCGGCCTGCCGCTGGCCCTGCAGCTGGTGGGACGTCCTTTCGATGAGGCACGCGTGCTGCGCGCCGGCCACACCTACGAGCGTGCCACGCGCTGGCGCGAGCGGCGGCCGGTGATCGCGCCGCGGGCGGTGGCGGCGCAGTAGTCAGGCGTTCTGCAGGCCGACCATCACGATGGCGATGCCTGTCGCGGCGGTCGCGACGCAGAGCGCGATCAGGCGCCGGGCGCGCAAAGGGCGGGTCAGCGAGGCGTAGATTTCATCGGCATGCCCCGACACGCCGGAGCGTTCCGAGCCGAGATATTCGAAGCGCACGCTGTGAAATGCCCTGTTGTAGTACCAGGCGACCAGCGCGGCGCTGAGGCCGATCGAGATGACCGCGATCATGAGGGGCAGATACATCAAGTCAAACTCGACTGAACACTTTGCATGAACCTGACGACGGTGTGCGACAAAGTCGTCTATTCGAGGGGAGATTGAGAATGACCCGCGCATTCGATCTGAAGGGCAAGGTCGCCGTGGTGACCGGCGGCAATGGCGGCATCGGCCTGGGCATGGCGCGCGGCATGGCCGAGGCCGGCGCCGCCATCGTCGTCGCCGGCCGCAACACGCAGAAGAACGAGGCGGCGGTGGCGACGCTCAAGGGCATCGGCGCCACGGCCTCCTCGGTGGTCGTCGACGTCAACGACGAGAAGCAGTGCGCGGCCATGGTGGCGCACGCGGTGAAGCAGCACGGCCGGCTCGACATCCTGATCAACAATGCCGGCATCAACGTGCGCAAGCCGCCGCACGAGATCTCGGTGGCGGAATGGACCCTGGTGCTCAACACCAACCTCACCAGCGCGCTGGTCTGCAGCCAGCTCGCCTACCCCGAGATGAAGAAGACCGGCGGCGGCAAGGTGATCAACATCGGCTCGATGATGTCGATCTTCGGCGCCTCGTTCACGCCGGCCTATGCCGCCAGCAAGGGCGGCATCGTGCAGTTCACCAAGGTCTGCGCCACCGCCTGGGCCAAGGACAACATCCAGGTCAACGCCGTGCTGCCGGGCTGGATCGACACCGATCTGACCAGCAATGCGCGCAAGGAGGTGCCGGGCCTGCACGATCGCGTGCTGTCGCGCACGCCGGCGGGACGCTGGGGCACGCCGCACGACATGGCGGGCATCGCCGTGTTTCTCGCCAGCCCGGCGTCGG
>CAYNOF010000296.1:0-2971 GCA_964398335.1 uncultured Rhizobiaceae bacterium | reverse complement strand
GATCTTGTCGCCGACCGCATAGCGGTCGGGGCGCTGCTCGGAACGCTCGCGGCTGAGGTCGGTCTTGCGGATGAAGCCCGGGATGCCGTCGCCCACCGTGACGTCGAGGCCGGCTTCCTGGATGCCCGACACGACGGCGGTGACCACCTCGCCCTTCTTGATGGCGTTGACCTTCTCGAAGGGGTCGTTGAGCAACTGCTTGATGCCGAGCGAAATGCGCTCCTTGTCGGTGTCGACGTCGAGCACCTTGACCTTGACGACGTCGCCCTTCTTGAAGTTGCGGATCGCCTCCTCGCCGGTCTGGTCCCACGACAGGTCGCTGAGATGGACCATGCCGTCGATGTCGCCGGGCAGGCCGACAAACAGGCCGAACTCGGTGATGTTGCGAACCTCGCCCTCGAGCTCGGTGCCCGCCGGGTACTTGTCCGAGAAGGTGTCCCACGGATTGTCGAGGCACTGCTTCAGGCCCAGCGAGATCCGGCGCTTGGTCATGTCGACATCCAGCACCATCACCTCGACCTCCTGGCTGGTCGAGACGATCTTGCCGGGGTGCACGTTCTTCTTGGTCCAGCTCATCTCCGAGACGTGGACCAGGCCCTCGCCACCCGGCTCCAGCTCCACGAAGGCGCCGTTGTCGGTGATGTTGGTGACGCGACCCTTGACCTTGGCACCGGCCGGGTACTTGGCCGCAGCACCATCCCACGGATCGCTCATCAGCTGCTTCATGCCCAGCGAGATGCGCTGCGTCTCGGGGTTGAAGCGCACGACCTGCACCTTGACGTGCTGGCCGATGGTGAGCGCTTCGCTCGGATGGTTGATGCGCTTCCAGGCGATGTCGGTGACGTGCAGCAGGCCGTCGACGCCACCCAGATCGACGAACGCGCCGTAGTCGGTGATGTTCTTGACGACGCCGTCGAGCACCTGGCCTTCGCTCAGCTGGCCCATCAGGCGGTTGCGGTCCTCGGCGCGGCTCTCCTCGAGCACGGCGCGGCGCGAGACCACGATGTTGCCGCGGCGGCGATCCATCTTGAGGATCTGGAACGGCTGCGGCGAGCCCATCAGCGGAGTGACGTCGCGCACCGGACGGACATCGACCTGGCTGCCCGGCAGGAAGGCCACGGCGCCCGAGAGGTCGACGGTGAAGCCGCCCTTGACGCGACCGAAGATCACGCCGTTGACGCGCTGCTGGTCGTTGAAGGATTTCTCGAGGAGGGTCCAGGCTTCCTCGCGCCGCGCCTTGTCGCGCGACAGCATCGCCTCGCCTTCCTTGTTCTCCATGCGGTCGACGAAGACGTCGACAAAGTCGCCGGTCTTGATCTCGGGCGAGCCGCCGCCATTGGCGAACTCGCGCAGCGCGATGCGGCCTTCCGACTTCAGGCCGACGTCGACGATGGCGAAATCGCCGACGATGTTGACGACCTGGCCGCGCACGACCTGGCCTTCGAATCCCTGAGACTTGCCGAGTGCGTCATCGAGCATCGCCGCGAAATCGGCGGTCGCGGGATCGGCTTCCCGCAAAGCAGAACGTTTGGCCATTTCATCTCCTTCACAGACGATCCCGGACCGGGTTGCTGTCCGTCGGCCAACCGATTGATTCGGCGGATCCACTGCCTGGTGACGCCATCGACCCGCGATCCCGCGCTCTCCACGCAGATCCGGCCGCAGCCTTCGGTACCTCTGTCGCTCGCGCTGCCGAAGGCTTCAGGCCCGGCGCGAGCGTGTTCTTTCAGATATATGCTCGACGGCGGCGGCGAACACCTGGTCGGCGTCGAGATCGCTCGTATCAAGCACGAACGCGTCACGAGCCGGCTTCAGCGGCGCCGCTTGGCGTTCGCTGTCGCGGCGGTCCCGCAACGTCATCTCTTCCAGAACGGCGCGCTTTATAGGCGCCGCCCCTGAAGCTTGCAACTCACGGAATCGCCGTTCGGCGCGCGCCTCGAGACTCGCCGTGATGAACAGTTTCACATCGGCGTCGGGGCAAATGACCGTGCCGATGTCGCGCCCGTCGAGGATCGCTCCGGTTCGCCCACCGGGCGGTTGATGGGCGAAATTGCGCTGGAAATCCAACAGCTTGGCCCGCACCTCCGGGATTGCCGCGACCTGCGAGGCGGCCTGGCTGACGGGCTCGGTGCGCAGATCGCCGGCCAGCCGGTCCGCCTCGCTCAGCGAAGCCGCCGCGGCGACGGCCTGCGCGACGTCGGCCGGATCGCCGCCCTCGCGCAGCACCCGCCCGCCGACCGCGCGGTAGAGCGAGCCGGTGTCGAGATGGGCGAGATCGAAATGCGCCGCCAGACGACGGGCCAACGTCCCCTTGCCGGCCGCCGATGGCCCATCGAGTGCTATGATCATCGGCGCCATCCTTTGGTCACGGTCTGCACTTAAGTCAACGACACGCGGCGAGCGCTCGCTCACTTCTGGCGCATGAGGGGGACAACATGACCCGCTGGATCAACGTGGCGGCCGCGATGGCCATCGCGGCTCTCCTGGCCCTCACGGCCCTGTCGGCTGGGGCACAGCAGCAGGTCGTCGGCACGGTCGAGTCCCTGCAGGGCAAGGCAACCGTGGAGAGCGGCGGCACGAAGCAGGCGCTGGGCAGCGGTGCCGTGATCCGCCTGGGCGACGTGATCGAGACGGCGGCCGACGCCAGGCTCGCGGTGCGCTTCAACGACGGCACCGCGCTGAACCTCGGCCCCAGCGCGCGCTTCGCCGTCGACCAGTTCGCCTTCGACCCGGCGGCGCGCAAGGGCGAGTTCGTCGGCCGCGCGCTGCAGGGCGGCTTCTTCTTCGTCGGCGGCCGCACCGAAGCGCAGCCTAACGCCAAGGTCGAGATCCGCTCGCCGCACGCGCTGCTGGGCGTGCGCGGCACCGCCTTCTTCGCCGGGCCGATCGACGGCGAGTACGGCGTCTTCGTGCGCGACGGCCGCGTCGCCGTCACCGCCGGCGGCGAGACGCTGTCGCTCGCCGCGGGCGA
>CAYNOF010000295.1:0-1685 GCA_964398335.1 uncultured Rhizobiaceae bacterium | reverse complement strand
GCGCCACCGTCTCGTCGGCCTGGTTCCACACCTCGTCGTAGAAGCGGCGCACCAGCCGCGCGCTCAGAGGCTCCGACATCACCCGCTCCCTTGCCTTGGCCTCGCTTGCCTTGCCACAGGCAGCGATGCGACGCTCGGCGCGCCGTATCCGTCCGCGAGGCCGCCCTGATGTTGCTGAGATCGATCGCGCTTGTCCTCGCCCTTGTTGCCGGCCTTGCCACCACCGCGACCCGCCCGGCCGAGGCCAAGGACGAGCTGGTGATCGGCCTCACCCAGTATCCCTCGACCTGGAACCCGCTGATCGGCGCCATGCTGGCCAAGACCGTCATCCAGGACATGACGGCGCGGCCGTTCACCGCCTACGGGCCGGACTGGAAGCTGCAATGCCTGCTGTGCACTGAGCTGCCGACGATCGAGAACGGCAAGGCGCGCGTGATCGACCTGCCCGACGGCAAGAAGGGCATGGACATCGACTTCACCATCCGGCCCGACGCCACATGGGGCGACGGCACACCGGTCACGGTCAAGGACGTCGAGTTCACCATCGCCTTCGGCAAGCATCCGCAATCCGGCGTCGCCTCCTCCGAAAGCTATCGCCGCGTGCTGAAGGTCACGGCACGCGACGACAAGAATTTCACGCTGACCTTCGATCGCGTCACCTTCGACTACAACTCGACCGACCTCATGCTGTTGCCGGCCCATATCGAGAAGCCGATCTTCGAGGCCAATCCGCTCGAGTACCGCAACCGCAACAGCTACGACACCAACATCGCCAACCCCGGCCTCTATTTCGGCCCCTACCGCATCGTCTCGGCGACACCCGGCTCGCAGGTCGTGCTGGAGCGCAATCCCACCTGGTGGGGCCCCAAGCCGTTCTTCCGCCGCATCGTCGTGCGCACCATCGAGAACAGCGCGGCGCTCGAGGCCAACCTGCTGTCGGGCAGCGTCGACTACATCCTGGGCGAGCTCGGCCTGTCGATCGACCAGGCGATCGCCTTCGAGAAACGCCACAAGGACCGCTTCATCGTCCACTACCAGCCGGCGCTGGTCTACGAGCACATCGACGTCAATCTCGACAACCCGATCCTCAAGGACCTCAAGGTGCGTCAGGCGCTGATGTACGGCATGGACCGACAGGCGATCTCGACACGGCTGTTCGAGGGCAAGCAGCCGGTGGCGCATGGCGGCCTGAGCCCGCTCGATCCGATGTACAGCAAGGAAGCGCGCCACTACGACTACGATCCGGCCAAGGCGCGCGCCCTGCTCGACGAGGCGGGCTGGACCGACATCAAGGGCGGCATCCGTCACAACGCCAAAGGAGAACGCCTGTCGTTCGAGCTGGTGACCACCGCCGGCAACCGCACACGCGAGCAGGTGCAGCAGGTGCTGCAGAGCCAGTGGCGCCAGATCGGCATCGACCTGCGCCTGAAGGCCGAGCCGCCGCGCGTCTTCTCCTCGGAATCGCTGGTCAAGCGCGGTTTCACCGGGCTCGCGATGTACGCCTGGGTGACGCGGCCGGAGAACGTGCCGCGCACCACGCTGCATTCGCAGGAGATCCCCAGCGCCGCCAACAACTACCGCGGCCAGAATCATCCCGGCTACAAGAACCCCGACATGGACCGCGCGCTCGACGCCGCCGAACGCGAGATCGATCCGGTCAAGCGCCGCGCGTTGTTCGCCGAGAT
>CAYNOF010000294.1:0-1169 GCA_964398335.1 uncultured Rhizobiaceae bacterium | reverse complement strand
AACGCGACCGCCTGCAAGTCCTGCCCGACGGATGGAAGGAGTCGCTGGCGAGCGCGCTGCGGGCGCTCAGCCAGCCGCGTCCGCGTTCGCTGCTGGTCTGCGGCGATCCCTACGTCGGCAAGACCGCGTTCATCACGCTTCTCGCCGAGGAGATCCGTAAGGCGGGCTGGACGGTGTTCGCCGCCAGCGGCAACCAGATCATGGCCGACCAGTCGTATATCGGCGAGATCGAAGGCCGCGTGCGCAAGCTGCTCGATGCGCTGCACGCGAGGCGCAAGATCGTCTGGGTCGCCGGCGACCTCGTGCAGATGGCGATGGCGGGCACACACCGCTTCAAATCATCCGGCGTGCTCGACCAGATCATGCCGGCCATCGTCGAGGGCAACCTGGTCGTGATCGGCGAGTCGGGCCTGGCCGGCGCCTCGCAACTGTTCCAGATGCGCCCTTCGCTGCGGCCGCTGATCGAGGTGGTGCAGCTGCAGCCGATGGACGTCGAGGCCACCGCGAAGCTGGCCCACCAGGTGTCCGCGCGTATCGCCACTATCGGCAATCTCACGGTGCCGTCGGCGGCGGTCGACGCCGCGATGGAGCTCGCGGTGCACTATCTCGGCTCCGGCCGGCTGCCCGGCGTGGCGATCGAGCTGCTGAAGCGCGCCGCCGATCGTTCGCGGGCCGCGGGCGAGACGACGCTGAGTGCCGACAGCGTCGTCGCCACGCTGTCGCAGATCTCCGGCCTGCCGGCGATCATCCTCAACGCCGGCCAGCGCATCGATCTCGGCCAGATGCGCGACTTCTTCACGCGCCGAGTCATGGGCCAGGCCGAGGCGGTGCGCGCCATCGTCGACCGCATCGCCATGCTCAAGGCGGGGCTGACCGATCCCGACAGGCCGATCGGCGTCTTCCTCTTCGCCGGGCCCACCGGCACCGGCAAGACCGAGCTCGCCAAGACCACGGCCGAATTCCTCTTCGGCTCGGCCGAGCGCCTGGTGCGGCTGGACATGAGCGAGTTCCAGCGCAGCGACTCCATCGTCAAGATTCTCGGCAACGGCGATGGCAGCGCCGACTCGCTGATCGAGCGCATCCGCAAGCAGCCCTTCTCCGTCGTGCTGCTCGACGAGTTCGAGAAGGCTCATCCCGATTGCTGGGACCTCTTCCTGCAGATCTTCGAC
>CAYNOF010000293.1:0-2044 GCA_964398335.1 uncultured Rhizobiaceae bacterium | reverse complement strand
CGCTGGCGGTGGCGAAGAAGATCGAATCGCGCGTGCTGATGCCGATGTCGCACATGAACTCGAGCTCCATGGCATTGTCGCCGTGGCGGTTGAACGGCGTGCCGGCATCGGTGCCCATGGCGATCTTGCAGCCGGCCTCGTAGTACATCTTGATCGACGCGACGTGGCGCTCGGCCATGCGGCGCGACTTCTCGATGACATAGCCCGGGATGCTGGGATCGCCGGCATCGGCGCCGCGCAGGATGTGCACCAGCGCCGCGAGCGTCGGCACCAGCCAGGTGCCGCGCGTGCGCATCTCCCCGATCGCCTCGTCGGTCATGAAGATGCCGTGCTCGATCGAGGTCACGCCGCCGCGCACGGCGTTGAGGATGCCCTCGGTGCCCTGCGCGTGGCTCGCCGTGGTCTTGTGGAAGCGCGTGGCCTCGGCGATGCCGGCGCTGATCTCGGCGGCGCTGTAGTGCGCGTCCTCGGGATTGACGCCCGGCGTCATCACGCCGCCGGTGGCCATGATCTTCACCAGGTCGGAGCCGGCGTGGATCTGCTCGCGCACCGCGCGCACCACGTCGTCGACGCCGTCGGCGATGCGGCCGTTGCGGTTGCCGTGGCCGCCGGTCATGCAGATCAGCCGGCCGGCACAGCGCATCGTGGGCCCAAGGAACTTGCCGGTGTTGTAGGCGTCGCGCAGGGCGAACTCGATGTAATCCTTGCCGCCGCAATCACGAACCGCCGTCGTGCCGCCCTCCAGCGTGGCGCGCATGAACTCCATGCCGCGCACCGCGAGCTGCGCCGGCGTCAGCTTCTCCTGCGCCAGGCCGGGATTGCCCTCGGCGCCCAGCAGCGAGTGGACATGGCAGTCGATCAGGCCGGGCACCACGGTGCCGCCCGCGGTATCGACGCGCGGCCCGCTATAGCCCGCGAACTCGCCGGCCGGCGCGATGCGCTTGATGCGCCCGCCTTCTTCCAGCAGGCCATGGTTGTCGAGGGAGCGTTCGCCGTCGAACAGACGGCCGCCGATGTAAAGCGTTGGCATGGCTACTCAAACTCCGCGATCAGTGGATGGCCGGCATCCTAGCACGCCGGGCCGCTTTTCTATGGCTTGCGATGGTCGCACGAGGTATCCGGGCCGGCCCGCCCTATCAGGGTGGCGCCGATGGCGCTGCCCTGGCTTGCCGTGCTCGCCCGCGACTCCACCGGCCCGCCCGCCGGCCGGGACGGCTCCGACGGCATTTCTATGGTCCGCCATGGTCGCACGCGATGCGCAGGTCCGCCGACCTGCCGGAGGCGGCTCTGACGGCATTTCTATGGTTCGACATGGTTGCGCGATGCACGAGTGGGTCCTGCGGGTACGGGGGTCCATTGTGAGGAACCCACGCCGCCGGTCAATTTCTGCCTCTACGGATGTCAGATCTTGCGTTCCCCCGACGCCGCCCGGAGCTTGTCGATCAGCTCGCGCAGGCCCTCGATATGCGGGTTGTAATTCAGGGCCTCCTCGTAGGCCTTCACCGCGTCGGCCGGCCGGCCGAGCTCGTTCATGATCATGCCCAGCCCCGACCAGGCGCCGAAATGCCGGGGCTCCAGGGCCACGGTGCGCTGGATGTCGGCCACCGAGGCGGCCATGTCGCCGCGCAGGAAATGCACCGTGGCCCGCTTGTTCCAGGCCTCGGCGAAATCCGGCGCCTTGTCGATGAGCTGGCTGAAGGTCTCGACCGCGTCCTCGAACCGGTTGGCCGCCATCTGCAGCATGCCCTGGCGCATCAACCGGTCGAGCTCGGCGGTGTCGGCCTTGATCCAGGTCTCCCAGATCGTCTGCTGCAGCGCCGCCGCCGCGACCGGGTCATCGATCGTGCGCAGGCGCTCGAACAGCCGATCGAGCGCCGGATCCTTCTGCGTCGCCATCGCCGCCTCCGCGCTCATGAGGAACGCTGCCAGAAGCAGCGCGAGCCATCGTGGCCTGGGCATCATCGCCTCCATCGCGGGCGATGGAGTGTAGCACCAACCCTTTTTGCTATCCCTATCGTACGCCGAACCCCTGCAGCACATTTTC
>CAYNOF010000292.1:0-5936 GCA_964398335.1 uncultured Rhizobiaceae bacterium | reverse complement strand
CCGATCAAGGTCGACGGCGCCTTCCTGCACTGCAATCGCCGGCATCACTCGCTGGCGCTGATCGCGGTGCCCAGCCGCAAGCGCTTGCTGCATTTCATGCTGCAGGTGAACCGGCTGCGCGATGTCGGCCTGGCGCTCGAGCGCGCCCGGCTGGCCGGCATTAGTCCGAGCCTTGGCCTCGGCCAGCATCCCGATCCGGACGGCACGGTGTCGTTCTATGCGCCCACGCCCTCGGGCTTCGATTTCGAGATCGGCGCCGGCAGCGGCGCGATCGACCCGGCGACGCATCGCACCGAGGTCAAGCTCGTCACCAGCGACTGGGGGCACCAGCCCAGCCTGCGCATGAAGCTGCGCGGCGCGATGGACCTGCTCGCCGACAGGTTCCGCCGCGCGGCTTAGCCCATCGCCTCGAGCCGCTTGGCGACCGCGATCAGGTCCATCCAGGCCTGTCGCTTGCCGCCGGGCGTGCGCAGCAGATAGGCCGGGTGGTAGAGCGGCATGGTGGGAATGCGCGTGCCGTCGGGCAGGGTGTAGTCGAACCACTTGCCGCGCAGCCGCGTGATGCCCTGCTCGGTCTCCAGCATGTTCTTGGCCGCGACGCCGCCGGCCAGCACCAGCACCTTCGGTCGCGCCAGCTCGACATGGCGGCGCGCGAAGGCGACACAGATCGCGCTGTCACCGACGCTGGGCGTGCGGTTGCCCGGCGGCCGCCAGGGCAGGATATTGGTGATGTAGAGGTCGCGCTCGCGGCTCATGCCGATGGCGGCGAACATGCGGTCCATCAACTGGCCGCTGACGCCGACGAAGGGCTTGCCCAGCCGGTCCTCGTCCTCGCCCGGCGCCTCGCCCACGACCATCACCGGCGCGCCGGCGACCCCGTCGGCGAACACCGTGTTCTTCGCCAGGCGCTTGAGCGTGCAGCCCTCGAAAGCGCGGATCGCTTCTTCCAGCTCGGCCAGGCTCAGCGCGCTGGCCGCCGCGGCGCGCGCATCCTCGACCAGTCGCGGCGATTCCAGCGGCACCGGCGCGCGCGGCGGCGGCACCACGGGCGCGGTACGCGCCACCACGGCCGGCGGCGAAGGCGCTTGTGCCGCGGCGGCCGGCGCAGGACGGGCGGAGAGCGCGTAGCGGTCCTGCGGTTCCTCCAGGCTGCAATCCTCGATGCCGGCATCGGCATACCAGCGCAGCAGCGCGACCGGATCGGTGAGGGGCGAGGCGGGGTTCATCGCGCCTGCAGGATGGTCTGCCGGGGTCCGATCGTCCATCGGCATGTTTTCCCAAGCCCTTGTCTTGCCTGCCGATCCTGCTTATATGAGCGGTATCGAGTTTTGGCCGGACTATCGGGCCGTTCCGCCTGCCGCGTGATGCCAGGCGCACGTTCTCAGACGCTCTCCAAAATGATCGACTACCCGGGCCGCGGGCGCGCTTGTGCGCGTTCCTCGCCCATCCTCTACGTGACTCTAATGAAAGGTTTCCCATGATCACGGGTACCGTGAAGTTCTACAACGCCACCAAGGGCTTCGGCTTCATCCAGCCGGACAACGGCGGCAAGGACGTGTTCGTCCACGCCACCGCGCTGGAGCGCGCCGGCATCCGCGGCCTGGCCGATGGCCAGAAGGTGTCCTTCGACACCGCCGAGGACCGCCGCAGCGGCAAGATCGCCGTCGCCAACATCGAGCTGGCGTAACCTGCGTGCAGAGCGTGCGAAGCCGCCCCGTGAGGGGCGGCTTTTGCATGGATGGTCCTGCGAATACACGCTTCCGAAACATCCCGCGGATACGCTATGCAGCGGCCCGGCATCGACAACGGCCAGGATGGGATTTGAATGTATTCTCCGAATGACAGGGGTTTCCAGGATCGGCTGAATGCAGCCGCGCAGGCCAAGAAGGCTCTGCTGGAAAGGGCGAAGGCGAAGCTGAACGCCGAGGACCCGGCCACGCTGGAGAGGCGGGCTGCCCGAGAGGCGATCATCAAGGCGCGCAACGAGCGCCTTGCCGCCAAGGAAGCCGAGCGTCTCGCGGCCGAAGCCGCGCGCAAGGCCGAGGAAGAGCGTATCGCCGCCGAGAAGGCCGCGCGCGAAGCCGCAGAGCGGGCGGAACGCGAGGCGCGTGCGGCGGCGCTGGAAGCCGAACGCCAGGCGAAGCGCGAGGCCCAGCTGGCCGCGCGCAAGGGCCGCAAGGTCCGCGACCTGTCGTGGCTGACGGGCGGCGCCAGCCAGGACGCCTGAGATCGTTTGAGGCGGCGCGCGCTCAGTGCGCCGCTTTCGGTGTCTCCATCAGCTCGATGAGGACACCGCCCAGATCCTTCGGGTGCAGGAAGATCACCGGCACGCCATGCGCGCCGATGCGCGGCTCGCCTGTGCCCAGAACGGTCATGCCCTTGGCGCGCATGTCGTCGCGCGCGGCATAGATATTCTCGACCTCGAAGCAGACATGGTGCTGGCCGCCCTTGGGGTTCTTGGCCAGGAAGGCCGTGATCGGCGAGTTCTCGCCATAAGGCTCGATCAGCTCGATCTGCGCATTGGGCAGGTTGACGAAGCACACCCAGACGCCCTGCTCGGGCATCGACCATTTCTCCGTGACCGAGGTGGCGCCGAACACCTCGCGATAGAGCTTCACCGATTGCTCGATCGACGGCGTGGCGACGCCGACATGGTTCAGCTTGCCGATCATGGCAGGGCTCCGTTGGCAATGATGCGTGCCGCCTCATCGCATGCCGGGGTACGATAGTCGATGCTCCGGAGGTCGCATGACTGACGATCGCCTGACCTTGTACGGCAGCTTCACCTCGAGCTCGTCCTACAAGCCGATGCTGTTCCTGTCGCTGAGCGGCCTGCCGTTCTCGTTCCGCACCGTCAACCTGAAGAAGGGCGTGCAGAAGGAGGCGGCGCACCTGGCGATCAACCGCTACGGCCAGGTGCCGGTGCTGGCCCATCGCGGTCTGCTGATCGTGCAGTCCAACGTGGTGCTCGACTATCTCGCGCGTACGACCGGCTTCTTCGAAGGCCACAGCGAGCAGGACCGCTGGCGGGCGCGTGAATGGCTGTCGTGGGAGAGCGACGCCATCACCAATGTCGCCAAGGTGCGCCACTACAGCCGCTTCCGGCAGGTCGACCCCGCGGTGATGGACTATTTCCGCCCGCTGGCCGAGGGCGCGCTGGATTTCATCGACAAGGCGCTGGAGGGCCGCGACTGGCTGGTGGGCGACGCCTGCAGCATCGCCGATATCGGCTGCTGGGGCCGCATGGTGTTCATGGCCGAGGGCGGCCTGTCGATGGACGGGCGGCCCAACCTGCAGAAATGGGCGGCGCGGCTGCGGGCGATGGCCGGATTCGCCTTGCCTTACGACCTGATTCCCAAGAAAGACCACGAGTTCGCCGCACGGACAGGCTGACCGAGGGGTAGTAGCGCGGTCGATCCCGGTACGCTATCAGTCCGGGGGCCACGTAGGGGCTGCAGGAGATCGCGAATGTCGCGCGAGTCTATGGAATATGACGTGGTGATCGTCGGCGGCGGCCCGGCCGGCCTGGCGGCCGCGATCCGGCTGAAGCAGCTCTCGGCCGAGCAGGGTCACGAGGTCTCGGTCTGTCTGATCGAGAAGGGTTCCGAGGTCGGCGCGCATATCCTCTCCGGCGCGGTGATCGATCCGATCGCGCTCAACGAGCTGATCCCCGACTGGAAGGAAAAAGAGGCGCCGATCGAGACCGAGGTCACCGACGACCGCTTCGTCTTCCTGACCCAGCCCAGCTCGATCACCTTCCCGAACTTCCTGATGCCGCGGCTGATGAACAACCACGGCAACTACATCGTTAGCCTGGGCAATCTCTGCAAATGGCTGGCGGGCCAGGCCGAGGCGCTGGGCGTCGAGATCTATCCCGGCTTCGCCGCCGCCGAGGTGCTCTACGACGAGGACGGCAGCGTCGTCGGCGTTGCGACGGGCGATATGGGCATCGGCAAGGATGGCCAGAAGAAGGACAGCTACACGCCGGGCATGGAGCTGCGCGCCAAGTACACCTTCATCGCCGAGGGCGTGCGCGGCTCTCTGGCCAAGATGCTGTTCGCCAGGTTCAACCTGCGCGACGGCGTCGAGCCGCAGAAATTCGGCATCGGCCTGAAGGAGGTCTGGGAGATCCCGGCCGACAAGCACCGCAAGGGCCTGGTCGTGCATACCCAGGGCTGGCCGCTGTCGGAGACCAAGACCGGCGGCGGCTCGTTCATGTACCACTACGGCGAGAACCTGGTCTCGATCGGCTTCGTGGTGCATCTCAACTACGAGAACCCCTATCTCTCGCCGTTCGACGAGTTCCAGCGCTTCAAGACCCATCCCGACGTGCGCCAGTACCTCGAGGGCGGCAAGCGCCTGGCCTATGGCGCGCGCGCCATCAACGAGGGCGGCATCCAGTCGATCCCCAAGCTCACTTTCCCCGGCGGCGTGCTGGTCGGCTGCTCGGCCGGCTTCGTCAACGTGCCGCGCATCAAGGGCAGCCACAACGCGATGAAGAGCGGCATGCTCGCCGCCGAGGCCGCCTTCGACGCGCTGAAGGCCGGCCGCACCGGCCATGACGAGCTCGGCGACTACCCCGAGAAGCTGCGCGCCTCGTGGCTGTGGAAGGACCTCGACAAGGTGCGCAACGTCAAGCCGGCGCTGAAATGGGGCATGACCTTGGGCACGCTCTACGGCGGCTTCGACATGTGGATGCACGATCTCGGCATGCGCCTGCCTTGGACGCTCAAGCACGGCAAGGCCGATTTCGAGGCGCTGAAGCCCGCCAGCGAGTTCAAGCCGATCCAGTATCCCAGGCCCGACGGCGTGGTGAGCTTCGACAAGCCCAGCTCTGTCTTCCTGTCGAACACCAACCACGAGGAGGACCAGCCGGTCCACCTCAAGCTGCGCGATCCGTCGATCCCGATCGGGGTGAACCTGCCGCGCTGGGCGGAGCCGGCGCAGCGCTATTGTCCGGCCGGTGTTTACGAGGTCGTCCAGGGCGATAACGGCCAGGCGCGCTTCCAGATCAACGCGCAGAACTGCGTGCACTGCAAAACCTGCGACATCAAGGACCCGTCACAAAACATCGATTGGGCAGTGCCGGAAGGCGGCGGTGGGCCTAATTATCCTGGGATGTGACGGTAGAGAGGGTCGGCATGACGGACAGGCTCGGACGCTTGACGGCTGCGGTGGTGGTTCTCGCGGTCGCCAGCGGCGCCGCGATATGGGGCTGGCTCGAGTGGAATGGCCCGGCAGCGCCGGCCCACGCCCAGACCCAGACCACGCCGTCGAACAAGCCGAGCGATCCGCCGGCACGCCCACGCGCCCGGCGCGACCAGAGCATCGAGGGGCTCTTCCTCGCCGGCCGCGCCGCCGAGGCCCGGCGCGATCACGAGACGGCGCTGACCATGGCCGAGGCGGCGCTCGCCAGGGCGCCCGACGATCCCGAGATCTTCTCCATGGCGTTCCGCCAGCGCATCATCGGCGGCAAGCTGGCCGCCGCCGCCGAGCTGGCGCCCAAGATGCTGGAGCGCAAGGCCGACGACGGTTTCGCCAACCTCGTGCTGGCGCTGCCGCTGATCAAGAAGGGCGACTACAAGGGCGCGGAGGTCTATTTCGAGCGCCTTGGCGATCGCACCAGCTCGGGTATCCTGCGGCCGTTCTCCGAGGCCTGGCTGAAGGCCGGGCAGAAGGATTTCGCCGCGGCGCGCGAGCGGCTGGCGTCGGTGAAGCCGGGCGACGACGATCCCTTCATGCCGGCCTGGCGCACGCACGCGGCGCTGATCGACGAGGCGGCGGGCGACAAGCAGGCCGCCGAGGAAGGCCTGCGCGCGGCGGTCAGGGGCGAGGTGCCGGCGTTGCGGCCGGTGCTGATCCTCGCCGCCTTCCTGCGCCGCAACGGCAAGGCCGACGAGGCGCGCGATATCCTCAAGAAGTTCGCCGACGCCAAT
>CAYNOF010000291.1:0-2870 GCA_964398335.1 uncultured Rhizobiaceae bacterium | reverse complement strand
GAAGAGCTCGGTGACGTCGGCTTCCTCGACCTTGCGGCCGGCATACATCACCAGCACGCGGTCGGCGGTCTCGGCGACGACGCCGAGATCGTGCGTGATCAGGATCACCGCGGTGCCCAGCCGCTGCTGCAGATCGACGATCAGGTTGAGGATCTGCGCCTGGATGGTGACGTCGAGCGCCGTCGTCGGCTCGTCGGCGATCAGCACCTTGGGCTTGCAGGCCAGCGCCATCGCGATCATGGCGCGCTGGCGCATGCCGCCGGAAAGCTGGTGCGGATATTCGCCGACGCGCCGCGCCGGCTCGGGGATGCGCACGAAATCGAGCAGCTCGACCGTGCGCTTGCGCGCGGCTTCCTTGTCGAGGCCTTCGTGGCGGATCAGCGCCTCGGCGATCTGGTAGCCGATGGTCAGCACCGGATTGAGCGCCGTCATCGGCTCCTGGAAGATCATCGAGATCTCGTTGCCGCGCACGTGGCGCATCTCGCTGTCGGACATGCCCCGCAGATCGCGGTCATGCAGCAGGATGCGGCCGCCGGCGATCTCGCCGGGCGGCGAGGGGATCAGCCGCAGCACCGACATCGCCGTCACCGACTTGCCGCAGCCGGACTCGCCGACGATCGCCAGGGTCTCGCCGGGCCACAGGTCGAAGGAGACGCCGTTGACGGCCTTGGCCGTGCCGTTGGCGGTGCGGAAACGGACGTCCAGACCCTCGACGCGCAGCACCGGTGCGGCCATCACGCGACTCCGCCAGGTGCCGGTCGATCGCCGATCAGGCCGCGCGCCTGAAGGTCGGCGATCTCAGTCTCCGACAGGCCGAGAAGCTCGCGCAGCACCTCGGCGTTGTGCTCGCCCAGCAGCGGTGCCGGGCGATAGGCCTCGACCGGTGTCTCCGACAGCCGCACCGGCTGGCCCGCATAGAGCATCGGGCCGACCTCCGGTGCGTCGATCTCGCGGAAGAAGCCGCGCGCAGCGAGGTTGGCGTCTTCCACGAGATCGCGCGCGTCGAGCACGGCGCCGGCCGCGACGCCGACCGCCTGCAGCCGATGCATCAGCGCGTGCATGTCCTCGCCCGAGGTCCAGGCTGACAGCACCTTGTCGAGCTCCTCGACGTTGGCGAGGCGCGACGCTGTCTTGGCGAAACGCGGATCGGTGATCCATTCAGGCCTGCCGGCCACGCCGCAGAGCTCGCGCCACTCGCGATCGCTGGCGACCGAGATCGCGATCCAGCGATCCTCGCCTTTGCACGGATAGGCGTCGTTGGGCGCCCGGTCGGGCAGGCGGTTGCCGTCGCGCACGGGCGGCGGCGCGCCGAGGCTGGCGGCGAGGCTGAACTCGCCCAAGAGCGCGGTCGTCGCCTCGCATTGCGAGAGGTCGAGATACTGGCCCTCGCCGGTACGCCGCTGGTGGCGCAGCGCGACCAGGATGGCGCCGGCGGCGAACAGTGCGGCGACAGGATCGGGATAGGCGTTGCCGCCGATATGCGGCAGCTCGCCGCGATAGCCCATCATGCTGGCCAGCCCGGAGGCGGGATCGACGTTGGTGCCGTAGGAGATGAAGCCGCTCAGCGGCCCCTCGGCGCCGTAGCCCGGCATCGAGCACAGGATCACCTTGGGGTTGATCTTGCGCAGCGATTCGTAGTCGAGGCCGTATTTCGGCATCACGCGCGGACTGTAGTTCTCGATCACCACGTCGACCTTGGCGACCAGCCGGCGCATCAGCGCCAGGCCTTCCGGCGTGTCGAACTCCAGCGTGATGTCGCGCTTGTTGCGGAACAGGTCGTTGGTCTGCGAGTTGCGGTTCCAGTGCCGCGCGCCGGGCTCGTCGTTGGGATAGACGCCGAGGATCTTGGCGCGCTCCGGCGCCACGGTGAGTTCGCCGGCGAGCTTGCGGCTGCTGACGTGGACCACGTCGGCGCCGAGATCGGCCAGCATGCGGGTCGCGTGCGGCCCGGCCCAGACGCGCGTCAGGTCGAGGATACGAACCCCGTCGAGCGCGCCGCTCACGACAGCTCTCCCTGGATCGCCGCGTCGTGCTCGCCCAGCAGCGGCGCGCGGCGCGCGACGGGCGGCGTGGCGCTCATGCGCAGCGGGTAGCCGGCGTGGGCGTGCGGGCCGGCGACCGGATGGTCGACCGTGTTCCAGAAGGCGCGATGGACGTATTGCGGGTCGGTCAGCACCTCGCGCACGTCGTTGACGAAGCCGGCGGGGATGCGCTGCTTCTGGCAGTCGAAGACCAGCTTCTCGCGTGTCGCCGTGCGCATGACGTCGGCGATGGCCGCGTCGAAGGCCTCGGTGTTCTCCGAGCAGATGAAGACGTCGGCGAAGCGCGGATCGCGGCGCAGCTCGCCCATGCCGATCAGGTCGAGGAAGCGGACATATTGTTCCTGGTTGGCCACGGCGATCGACACCAGCCCGTCCGAGACGCGGTAGACGGTGATCGGATGGGCGCGCTGGTAGCGGTTGCCGATGCGCTGCTGGATGCGGCGGTTGTAGACCCAGCGCGTGATCGTGAACTGGTGGATCGAGGCCATGCATTCCTGCACGGCGATCTCGACGTGCTGGCCGCCGCCGCCGGCGTCGCGGTGATGCAGTGCCGCCATGGCGCCGACGAAGCCATGCAGGCCGGCCATGTAGTCCGGCTGCGGGCTGAGATTGGCCAGCGGCTGCCGGTCGGGGCTGCCGCCGATGTACATGTAGCCGCCCAGCGCGGCGGAGATCATCGGCGTGGCGCGGAAATCGGCGTAGGGGCCGGAGAGGCCGAACGGCGTGATCGAGACGTGCACCAGCCTGGGATGACGCGCGTGCGCCACAGCGGGTGCGAGATCGAGGTGTGTGCGTTCGGGGCCATCAAGGGTCTCGACCAGCACGTCG
>CAYNOF010000290.1:0-2480 GCA_964398335.1 uncultured Rhizobiaceae bacterium | reverse complement strand
CGAAGGTCGAGGCGGCGATGGCCGACGGCTTCGACGCCGGCGCCGCCTATCTCTGCGGGCCCGGCCCGTTCATGACCCTGGTCGAGGACACGCTGCTGAAGCGCGGCATGGCGCGCGAGCGCGTCATCATCGAGCGCTTCGAGGCCTCGGCCAATGCGGCGGTGCCGATCCCCGACGATGACGACAGGGTCATCCCCGACAGCATCGTCATCCGGCTCGAGGGCAAGACCTACACCGTGCCCTACCGGAAGGGGCAGACCATCCTGCAGGCGGCGCGAGCGGCGGGCCTGTCGCCCAACTCGGCCTGCGAGGAGGGCTTCTGCGCCTCCTGCGCCGCCAAGAAGGTGAAGGGCGAGATCGTGCTCGCCAACAACGACATCTACACCCAGGAAGACCTCGACAATGGCTGGGTGCTGACCTGCCAGGGCCACGCCTTCGGCCGCGAGGTCGAGATCAACTACGACGTGGTGTAACGCGGGCATCGCGGCGCTATCGCCGATTGTTATGGTCTTCCATGGGGCGGAGCGCCTCGGCGGCGGCGGCGATGTTCTCCTGCGCCTCGGCCAGTGCCACACGCGCTTCGCTGAGTTCCCGCTCGAGCCATCGTCGCTCTTCATTTCTATGATTGAGAGCGAGTCCACAGGCGGCGCAGCGCACTGCGTCGCGCTCCCGCTTCCGGGCCGTCAGCCCCGGCGCCGACCTTGCCAGCTTCAGCGTCACCTGCTGCTCTTGCTTGTTATGGTTGCGGGCCTTCAGCACGATGATGCCGGCGCGCCGCGCCTGATCGGCCTTCTCCGGGTCGATGCGCATCAGCCCATCGACCGCGACCTCCAGCGCCTCGGCCAGGCGCTGACGACCGGCGGCGACGGCGGCCGCGATGTGCGGCCGGGCCAGTAGCTTCGAAGCGGAGGGCTGCGCGCCGCGCCTCGAATAGCCGGCGCGGATATAGGCCTGGGTGGCATTGCCGTCCTTGAGGTACTCGCGGACGAAGCGGACGTGGCGGGTCGAGATGAGCTTGTCGGGCATGGTCGGTCTCCGGATATCGGCTGGACCGATCTTACGAGCGAGCGGCGCCCGCCCCTATTTCCGCCCCTAGGATGGTCGATCTTTCTTCGGATGCGCGCGCCAGTCAGGACACTTTGCTCATCATCACCTGATCGATGCGGCGGTTGTCCATGTCGACGACCTCGATCCGCCATCCGTCGACGACCACCACGTCGGCGACAGAAGGCACCCGGCGCAACTCGTGGAGCACCAGCCCGGCAACCGTGTGGTAGGGCCGTTCGGCGGGCAGCCTCAGGCCCATGGTGTCGCGCAGGGTGTCGACCGGCAGCGCGCCGGCGACGAGGAACGAGCCGTCGTCGCGGCGCACCACCATGGGCTCGTCCTCGGCTTCGCCCGTGGCGTGCTCGCCGCGGATCGCCTTGAGCGCGTCGGCGCGCGTGACGATGCCCTCGCAATGGCCGTACTCGTCGAGCACCAGGCCGAAGCCGTTGCCCGATTCGTAGAGCCGGTCGAGTGCCTGCAGGGCGTTGAGCGTGTCGGGCAGCACGGCGGGCTGCTTCAGGAGCTCGCGCACCGGGGTGTTGTGGCCGTCGAGCCGGTCCTGCAGCAGGTGGCGCGCGCGCAACACGCCCACCACCTGGTCGGGATTGCCCTCGCAGGCCAGCAGCCAGGTGCGGTCGGAGGCGCGGATCTCGGCGATGATCTCCTCGTCGGTCGAGTCGAGGTCGATCCACTCGATGTCCGGGCGCGGCGTCATGATGGCGCGCACGCCACGATCGGCCAGGCGCATCACGCCGGAGATCATGCGGCGCTCGCCCGGCTTGACGACGCCCGCCGACTCGGCCTCGGCCACCATGGCGCGGATCTCGTCCTCGGTGACGCGCTTGTCCTCGTCGCGGGCCTTGCCGAAGGCCCGCAGCACCAGCGCCGACGACAGGTTGAGCACGACGGCGAGCGGCGTGGCGATGCGCGAGAGCGTGGCCAAGGGACCGGCGACGACGACAGCGATGCGCTCGGGCGAGCGCAGCGCCAGCTGCTTGGGCACCAGCTCGCCGATCACGACGGAAAGGTAGGTGACGAAGGCGACGACGACGCCGAAGCCGATCGGGTCCGCCCAGGCTGGCGGCACGCCGCGCGCCGCCAGCAGCTCCGTGAGCGCGCCGCCCAGGGTCGCGCCGGAGAAGGCGCCGGCGAGGATGCCGACCAGGGTGATGCCGATCTGCACCGTCGACAGGAAGCGGCCGGGATCGTCGGCCAGCGCCAGCGCCGTGCGGGCACCGCGGCTGCCGGCGTCGGCCAGGGCCTTCAGGCGGCCGCGCCGCGACGAAATCACCGACAGCTCCGAGAGCGCAAACCCGCCGTTCAGCGCGATCAGCGCCACGGTGATGAGGAGATCGACCATGTCAGCCCCGACTCACGCATGCGCCGGGGTTGCGATCAAGTCTCCTTCTCCCTGCGACCGGACAGAGGCCGCG
>CAYNOF010000289.1:0-5414 GCA_964398335.1 uncultured Rhizobiaceae bacterium | reverse complement strand
CAGCAGGAGCAATGTCGCGCGTCGCGGCCGGCCGGTGGAAAAGCCCTTGAAATTAAATTGAACGCGGTTCATATTCTAATGAACATTGTTTAATTTAGAGACAGCCATGCTGGACCGATTGTGGACGTTGATGCGGGCGCGTGCCCGTTCCGCCGGTGAGGCCGTCACCGATGCGCATGCCCTGGACATCCTCGAGCAGCAGATCCGCGACGCCGCCGACGGCGTGCGCGAGGCGGCGCGCCAGCTCGCCATGCTGATGGCGCGCGAGATGCAGGATCGGCGCACGCTGGATTCGGCCCGGACGCGACTGGCGGAGCACGAACGCTATGCGCTCGCGGCCTTGGCGCGTGGCGAGGAGACCCTGGCGCGCGATCTCGCGGCCACGATCGGCGGCGCCGAGCGCGAGCGTGATCAGCTCATGACCCGCGTGGCCGAAACGGTTGCCGCCATCGCGCGGCTGCGCGGCACCATCGCCACCGCCGAGCAGCGCCTCGCCACCTTGCGCCGCGAGCTGGCGGCTGCGCGCGCACGCGCCGCCCTGCGCCGCGCCAACAGCCGCATCGCGCGGCGCTGCGACGGCGCCGCCTCGGCGCTCGATCAGGCGGAAGCAACGCTCGCGCGCATCCGCGAGCGCGATACCGACAGCGCCGACTACGAGGCCGCGGCGGAAAGCCTGCGTCGCGAAGCCGACGGCACCAGCCTGCGCGAGAGCCTGTACGCCGCGGGCATCGCCGATCCCCCGGCCTATTCGGTCGACGCCGTCCTGCTGCGGCTGCGCGCCAGCCAATCGCCGCCCATCGCTGCGGCCTGACCATCGTTTCCTTGGGGGAGAATCGTCATGCAAACACCGTCGACCTGGTGGATCACCTACTGCTTCATTTCGTTCATCGTCGCCCTGACCATGACGCTGGGCGGCATCTGGTTTCTCGAGGTCCCGCGATGGACCGCCGGCTATTTCCTGATGGCGGCGCTGCTGTTGATCGCCTCGTGCTTCTCGCTCGCCAAGACGCTGCGCGACCTGCATGAAGCGCGCCGCCTGGTGCACCGACTCGACGACGCCAAGGCCGAGCAGCTGTTGCGCCAGTACGACACCTGAGCGTTATTTACAGAAGATGTGCTATCATTTGCATACCGTTGCGGATTGGGCAGTCAATCGCTTTTCGTTGCCGAAAGTGATCGTCAAAAAAGCTGACCCACCACCCATTGTGCATACTCGATGCCAACACATCTATATATGGACGCTGTAGACCAGTTTCGCCTTTTCACGTCCGACGCACGGAAGTAAACTCTTCGTAATGGGGAAGGCAGACGATACCAAGCGGCGCGTCGAGCGTGCGGCGTTGACATTGTTCATGGCACGCGGCGTGGCCGAGACCACGACGCGCGAGATCGCCATGGCGGCGTCGGTCGCCGAAGGCACGATCTACCGGTATTTTCCGTCGAAGGACGCGCTCGCGCTTGATTTGTTCACGCGACATCACGTGGCGCTGGCCGATGCGCTCCTGCAGGCGCACCAGCCGCACAAGAAGCTCAGGCAGAAGACCGAAGCGATCGTGCGCTGCTATTGCGAGTGGGCCGACGCCGACTGGACGGTCTTCGCCTATCACCTGCTGACGCAGCACCATTTCCTCGCCAGCCTGTCGGAGGATCTGCCCAACCCGGTCGACGTGGTGCGCGACGTGATCGCCCAGTCGATGGCGGCGGGCGAGATCGCCAAGCGCGACCTCGACGGCATGACCGCCGCCGTGGTCGGCATCGTGCTGCAGGCGGCGGTGTTCAAGGTCTATGGCCGCATCAACGGCCCGCTGTCGGACCACGCGCCGCTGTTCGTCGACTCCGCCTGGGCGGTGCTGGCCGGTCCCAAATCCTGAGTGCCCAAATCCTGAGCGCTAGCGGCGCGCGCCGCCGCGGTTGAAGTCGACTTCGTCGTGCGTCAGCACGAATCCCACTGCGATCTGATAGGCGCCGCCCGCGGTCTGGCTGGCCAGCGGGATGTGCTGGCTGAGCTCTTCCTTGCTCTGCAGCTTGGTGCGGTTGCCGGTGAACTGGAAATCGGCGTTGAAGGTGCGGCGGGCGACCACCTGGCGCTGCGGATCGATGATGGCGACGAAATACTCCAGCGCCACCTTGCGGTCGGGCGCCACTTTCGCCAGGGCCGGCCCTTCGGCGACGCGGATCTCGAAGGCGATGTCGACGTCGACGCGGTCGCGCCGCGTGCCGCAGGTGACGGCG
The DNA here is from genome assembly GCA_964398335.1 of uncultured Rhizobiaceae bacterium. Lineage (GTDB taxonomy): Bacteria > Pseudomonadota > Alphaproteobacteria > Reyranellales > Reyranellaceae > JAFAZJ01. The sequence continues at coordinate 3,182 of CAYNOF010000289.1, read as the reverse complement.
ATGTCGCTCATGCTCGCCTGGACCAGGGTATCGGTGGCATCGCGGCCACGGCCGGGCTGAAAGCGCGTCAGGTTCGCGGCATCCTGCACGCGCAGCGCCTTGGGGCAGAGCTGCGCCGCCGTGATGCGTTCGGTCTGCGACTGGCCACAGGCCGCCAGCGCGGCACCGAGCGCCAGCGCTGCCGGCAGGAGAAGACGCGAAAGCATGAACATCACCGCAACAGGCCGAGGGACGGCGTCCTCATAGCGTCTTGTGGGTGCCGTCGCACAGCGGAGAATTCTTCGTCGCCTTGCACATGCAGAGCCAGTGGTCGCCGTCCTTCTGCGCCGTGTACTTCAGCGGCGCCAGGCCGACGGCCTTGTGCGAGCCGTCGCAGAAGGGCTGCTTGGCCGAGCGCCCGCAGGCGCACCACCAGTAATCCTTGCCCGCTTCGAGGCTGACTTTGATCGGCGCCTTGGCGGCTGGTACAGGACTGGTCATGGGTTACTTCCTTTGCCAGGGGGCGCTTTGACAGGATCACGCCCGCTGCGCCATAGGTGCGATCCTAGGGATTGCCCATGAACGTCGTCCAGCCCCCTCCCGACCGCCAGCGACCCAAGCTGACCCTGCTGCTGGCCAGCCCGCGCGGCTTCTGCGCCGGCGTCGACCGCGCCATCCAGATCGTCGAGCGCGCCCTGGAGAAATACGGCCGGCCGGTCTATGTGCGCCACGAGATCGTCCACAACCGCTTCGTGGTCGAGAGCCTCGAGGCCAAGGGTGCCGTGTTCGTCGACGAGCTCGACGCCGTGCCCGACGACCGCCCGGTGGTCTTCAGCGCCCATGGCGTGCCCAAATCGGTGCCGGCCGAGGCGCAGCGCCGCACCCTGCTCTACGTCGACGCCACCTGCCCGCTGGTCTCCAAGGTGCATCGGGAGTCCGAGCGTCACCACGCCGCGGGGCGCACCATCCTGCTGATCGGCCATCGCGGCCATCCCGAGGTGATCGGCACCATGGGGCAATTGCCCGAGGGCGCGGTGATCTTGGTCGAGGACGCGGCGCAGGCCGAGACGGTGCAGGTGCCCGATCCCGACAACCTCGCCTTCGCGACCCAGACCACGCTGTCGGTCGACGACACATCAGGCATCGTCGCCGTCCTGCAGCGCCGGTTCCCGCGCATGCAGGGGCCGAAGATCGAGGATATCTGCTACGCCACCACCAACCGCCAGGCGGCGGTGAAGGCGATCGCGCCGCGCTGCGAGGCGCTGGTGGTGATCGGCGCGCCCAACTCCTCGAACTCGATGCGCCTGGTCGAGGTGGCCAAGACCTATGGCTGCCCCAGGGCGACGCTGATCCGCCGCGCCGCCGATCTCGACTGGGACTGGCTGAACGGCGTGTCGCGGCTGGGCGTCACCGCCGGTGCGTCGGCGCCCGAGATCCTGGTCGACGAGCTGATCGCCGCCTGCCGCGGCCGCTTCGACGTCGTCATCGAGGAAGTGCGCGTGACCGAGGAAAGCGTGGTCTTCAAGCTGCCGCGCGCATTGGTGGCTTGATGGCGGTCTATACGGAAGTCTCCGACGAGGAGATGGATGCCTTCCTGGCGCAATACGACATCGGCCACGCCACCTCGCTGAAGGGCATCGCCGAGGGCGTCGAGAACTCGAACTACGTGCTGACCACCGAGCGCGGCACGTTCATGCTCACGCTCTACGAGAAGCGGGTCGATCCGAAGGACCTGCCGTTCTTCCTCGGCCTGATGGATCACCTTGCGCAGCGCGGCATGCCCTGCCCGACGCCGATCCGCGGCCGCGACGGCGAGGCGCTGCGCACGCTGGCCGGCCGGCCAGCGGCGATGACGACCTTCCTGCCCGGCCTGTGGCCGCGGCGCATCGAGACCGCGCATTGCGGACCGGTGGGCGAGGCGATGGCGCGGCTGCATCTCGCCGCCGACGGCTTCGCCCTGCGCCGCCCCAATGCGCTCTCGGTCGCCGGCTGGCGGCCGCTGTTCGACGGCAGCAAGGCGCGCGCGCACGAGGTGATGCCGGGGCTGAGCGAGGAGCTGGAAGCCGAGCTCGATTTCTTCGAACGCGACTGGCCGCGCGGCCTGCCGGCGGGCGTGATCCACGCCGATCTGTTCCAGGACAACGTCTTCTTCCTCGACGGCAGGCTGAGCGGCGTCATCGACTTCTATTTCGCCTGCAACGACCTGCTGGCCTACGACGTCGCGATCTGCCTCAACGCCTGGTGCTTCGAGGCGGATCGCAGCTTCAACGTGACCAAGGCGCGTGCCCTGCTCGCGGGCTACCAGCGCGTGCGCCCGCTGAGCCAGGCCGAGCGCGACGCGCTGCCGACCCTGGCGCGCGGCTCGGCGCTTCGCTTCCTGCTCACGCGCCTTTATGACTGGCTGCACACGCCGGCGGGCGCGCTGGTCAAGCGCAAGGATCCGCTGGAGTACCTCGCCCGCCTGCGCTTCCACCGCGGTGTCGGCTCGGCCTCGGGGTACGGGCTGTGAGCGACGCCGTCGTCGACATCTTCACCGACGGCGCCTGCAGCGGCAATCCGGGGCCGGGCGGCTGGGCGGCGCTCTTGCGCAAGGGAACGGTCGAGAAGGAGATCTGCGGCGGCGAGGCGGCGACCACCAACAACCGCATGGAGATGATGGCGGCAATCGAGGCGCTGGAAGCACTGAAGCGGACGGCCAGCGTGCGGCTGCACACCGACAGCGGCTATCTGCGCGACGGCATCACCAAGTGGATTCATGGCTGGCGGCGCAACGGCTGGAAGACGGCCGAGAAGAAGCCGGTGAAGAACGAGGATCTGTGGCGGCGGCTGGAGACGGCGATGGCGCCGCATCGCGTCGAATGGCTGTGGGTGAAGGGCCAGTCCGGCCATCCCGAGAACGAGCGCGTCGACGCGCTTGCCCGTGCCGAGGTCAAGCGCCTGCGCGCCCTGGCGAAGCTGTCGGATCTGTAGTCAGAACCTGTCGAACGCCTTCCACGCCGCCTCGAAGCGGGCGCGGTTGTCGCGCGTGTAGGCGGCGAAGTCGACGCCCTCGACGGTCGACATCAACTCCGAGACCATGCTCCAGAGCGTCTCGCGCAGCAGCGAGGCGCATTTCATCGCCTCGTAGCGATGCGTCAGCCGCCTGCCGGGCGGCTCGCCGAAATAGGCCTCGAGCAATGCGTGTTCGTGCGCCGCATCGAAGC
>CAYNOF010000288.1:0-8005 GCA_964398335.1 uncultured Rhizobiaceae bacterium | reverse complement strand
GCGGAAGAGAATGAGCGGTTCGCGCATGGCTGCGAATGTAAGCGAAGTTTTCCGGCAGAAAAGCGGCAAGACTGATGGGCGGCGCTTCCGTCGCACAGGATGCTCTTCAGTGCAAACTGAGAAATCGTCGACAACCTGATGAAATCATTGCCCCAGCGTCAGGTTCGCGGGATACTGCGGACACTTCCGGCGGACAACACACGATCAGGCTGCCTCAAGGCGCCGCCGCCGGCCAATCCCACCCCTCGGGAGCGGCGACATGAAAGCGCGTTCGATCTGGATTCTGTCGACTCTTGGGCTGCTCGGGCTGGTGCTGGCGGCCCACACCTCGCACGCCCAGGGCATGACCCCGGGCCAGGCGGCGCCGCCGCTGCAGACCCTGGATCTCACCAAGCCCGGCTCGCCACGACCCTCCGCCGTCACCCCGCGGGCCGCGTCGCCGGCACCCGCGGTGGCGCCCACGGCGGCAGCGCCATCGCCCAAGCCGCCCGCGGCCAAGGCATCGCCGCCCGCGGCCAAGGCATCGCCGGCCGTCGCCAAGGCCGCGCCGGCCAAAGCCAAGCCCGGTACCGTGGCATCCGCGACGCCGACCAGGAAGACCACGACCAAAGCCCCGCCCAAGGCGGCCAAGGGCAAGCCGGCGCCCAAGCCGAACACCCAGACCGCGACCGTGGGCGATCGCTAGCGCCTTATTTCGGCTACGATACGGGGCCAGGGAGCACCGTCCAGGGAGGGGGAGATGCTTCGCGCCGGGTCGATCCTCGTGGCTGCCGTGGCTGCTCTTTGGCTCACGTCGCCTGCCTCGGCGCAGAGTGTCGGCGTCTGCCCGCCGCGCATGGGCGGCACGCCCCATCCCGGCCCGTACAACGTCTATTTCGACTTCGCCAAGTCGGTGCTCGATCAGCAGCAGGCCGCCGAGGTCCACAAGCGTGCCAAGCAGGCCAAGGACATATACGTCACCCAGATCTGCCTGATCGGCTACGCCGACAAGGTGGGCAATCCCGCCGCCAACAAGCAGCTTGGCCTGGCGCGCGCGCGAACCGTCGCCAACATCCTGATCGCCGACGGCTTCACCGCCGGCAATATCATCATGGACACCGGCGGCGAGGCCTATGGCCGCTTCAACTTCGGCGACTACGATCGCAACAAGGCCGACCGGCGCGTCGCGATCGTCTTCAACCGGTGATGTGATCTGAAAGCCCGGCCGCCGTGAGCTCCTGCTCGCCGCGCCGGCGTATCTGGTGCTGTCCACCGTCAGGCAGGCGCATGCGGTGCCCGATGCCGCCGTGCGCCGCCGGCTCGATCGGCAGCAGGAGCGGCGCGGATCCACACGCCGGACGTCTAGGATCCCTCGGCCGCCAGGGTGGTGCGGATGGCGGCCATCTTGCCGCGATGGCCGCTCCAATGCGCGCCGGCGGAGAAGCCGCCGTCGACGCCGATCGCCTGGCCGCTGACGAAGCGCGACTCGTCGCTGGCGAGGAAGACGATCACGTCGGCGATGTCCTCGACCCGGCCGACGCGCGGGATGGGGTGCACCGCGGCGAAGGCGGCATCGACCTTCTGCGGCTCGGCCTCGATCGCCTGGGCGCCGATACCGAGGCCTTCGAGCACCATCGGCGTGATGGTGTAGCCCGGGCACACCGCATTGGCGCGAATGCCGAACTCGCCCAGCTCCAGCGCCAGGCCCCTGGTGAAATGCACGACCGCGCCCTTGGCGGTCGAGTAGTCGTGCGGCGTGGCGCCCGCGACCAGCCCGGCGGCGCTGGCGAGATTGACGATGCTGCCGCTGCGCCGCGGCTTCATCACGGCAGCCGCATGCTTGGCGCCGTAGACCACGGAGCGCAGCAGCACGTTCATGGCGCGATCCCACGCCGCCATGTCGAACTGCTCGATCGGCACGGCACCCTGGCCGCGGATGCCGGCATTGCTCAGCAGGATGTCGAGCGGGCCGAAGCGGCTTGCGGCTTCGGCAACGGCCGACGCGATGTCCTCCTCGCGCGTGACATCGGCGCGGCGATAGGCGGCGCTGGCGCCCAGCGCCTTCGCCACTTCCTCGCCCCTGGCATCCTGGATGTCGGTGAGCAGCACCTTCGCGCCCTCGGCGACGAAACGTTCGGCGGTGCGCCTGCCGATGCCGCTGGCGGCACCGGTGATCATCGCGACCTTGCCAGCGAGTCTTTCGCTCATGATCAGAACTCCAGCACGGCCTTGCCCACCACCTTGCGATCCAGCAGCAGGCGCATGGCGTCGGCGACGCGCTCCATCGGCAGTCGATGCGAGATATGCGGGCGCATCACGCCCTGGGCGGCGAGCCTGGGCATCGTCACCTTGTAGTCCTCGGCATAGGTCGGGTCATAGCGCGCCGCCTCGCCTGCGCGCACGCCCAGCACGGTAAGGCACTTGATCAGGATGTGGTTGCTCATCAGCTTCGAGGGCCCGCCCGAGGTGAAGCCGATCACCGCCAGCCGTCCGCCGAACGCCGCGCAGCGCACCGACTTCTCCAGCACGTCGCCGCCCACCGGGTCATAGATCACGTCGGCGCCGCGGCCTTTGGTGATCTCCTTCACCGCGGCGACGAAGTCGGCGGTGCGGTAGTTCACGACATGATCGGCGCCGCCGTGTGCCCGCACGATCTCGAGCTTGGCATCGTCGCCACCCGTCGCGATCACCGTCGCACCGAGATGCTTGCCGAGCTGCACGGCGGCAAGCCCGACGCCGCCGGTTGCGCCGTGCACCAGCAAGGTCTCGCCGCGCTTCAGCGCCGCGCGGTGCACCACGCCGTGATAGGCGGTCTGCGCGCCGACACGGAACGCCGCGCCCTCCGCGAAGGACCAGCCTTCCGGCACCTTCATCGCGATGTTGCCCGCCGGCACCGCGACCTGCTCGGCGAAGGCGCCCGGCCGCTTGCCGAAGATCACCCTGTCGCCGACCGACCAGCCCCTGACGCCCTCGCCCCATGCGAGAACCTCGCCGGCGGCTTCCATGCCGGGCGTGAACGGCAGCTCGGGCTTGTGCTGGTAGCCGCCGGCCACCATCAGCACATCGGGAAAGTTCATCGCCGCGGCCCGCACGCGGATCAGCACCTCGCCCGGGGCGGGAGTCGGCACCGGCAGATCGACGACCTTCAGGACCGAGGGATCGCCCAGAGTCTCGCACAGGACCGCGCGCATTCATTTACCCGCTCTTGCCTCCGTGCGACCGTAACGGCCGCCTCTTGAGGCGTCGAGGCGTAAGCCGGGATAGCGGTACGCCTTGCGAAATGTCGGCAACCCGGGACCAGAGATGATCGACATGAACGCGCCGGCCAGCCTGCGGGCCTTCGTCGACCGGCGCCTGATGGATGGCGAGAACCTGATTCGGCTCGAGCAACCGGATCCCCGATTGTACAAGCGCAAGGCGATGCGGCAGTGCCGCATGTTCGGGTTCATCTTCGCCGGCTTCGCTTCGTTCGGCTTGGTCTGGGCGCTTACCCATGACGCAACGGCCCACGCGAGAAGTCCGCACATCAGGGAATTCGTCGCAGGCGCGTTCTTGTTGGGCGCGGCCCTCTTGTTGCTGTCGCCGTGGATATTCCGCTCGGCTGCCAGAGGATGGGTCTATGCCGTCACCGACCGCCGGGTTCTCTCGGTATTTTGCGATTGGTTCGGCAACATCACGTTTCGCTCGATTGAGCCGCAATCGCTCGAGCCGCGCACGTCGCCATGCGCCGATGGTACGCCCGCCGGCGACATCGACCTGATCGGGAGCAGACGCTTCGATTCCGAGGCGGAGGAAAAAGACTTCTACGCGTGGAGCGCGCTTCGCGACGTCCGCGGGACGGAGGCCGCACTGCGCCGCCTGGCTCAATCGAGCTCGAAGTCGTCCTTGTAGTCGATCTTCAGCGCCGGATCCTGCTCTTCCTTCAGCAGCAGGCAATTGCCGACCACCAGCACCTCGATCTCGCTGCCCATGAAGCAGCGGAAGGCGTCTTCCGGCGTGCAGACGATCGGCTCGCCGCGCACGTTGAAGCTGGTGTTGACGATCACCGAGCAGCCGGTCTTGTCGCGGAAGCGCGTGATCAGGTCGTGATAGGCCGCGTTGGTCTCGCGGTGCACGGTCTGGATGCGCGCGGAGTAGTCGACATGCGTCACGGCCGGGATGTCAGAGCGCGGCACGTTGAGCTTGTCGATGCCGAACAGCGCCTGTTCGTCCGCGGTCATTTCACGGCGCCGCTCCGGCCGCACCGGGGCGACCATCAGCATGTAGGGGCTGTCGGCCTCGAACTCGAAATACCGGCCGACATCCTCGCGCAGCACCGCCGGGGCGAAGGGCCGGAACGATTCGCGGTACTTCACCTTGAGATTGAGCATCTTCTGCATCGAGGGCGAACGCGCGTCGCCGAGGATCGAGCGGCCGCCCAGCGCGCGCGGGCCGAATTCCATGCGCCCGTGCATCCAGCCCACCGCCTTCTGGCCGGCCAGCGCCTCGGCGGTGGCTTCGATCAGCGCATCGTAGCCGAGCTCATGCACCACGGCGCCGGCGGCCTTCAGGCGCGACGCGGCGTCATCGTCGTAGCTCGGGCCGAGATAGGAGCCGGCCATGCCGTCGAGCTTGCCGTTGAGCGCGCGCGGCTGGCGGTGGAAGCCGTGATAGGCGGCGAAGGCCGCGCCCACCGCGCCGCCGGCGTCGCCCGCCGCCGGCTGCACCCAGATCTGGTCGAAGATGCCCTCGCGATGGACCTTGCCGTTGGCGACGCAGTTCAGCGCCACGCCGCCGGCGAGGCAGAGGTTCTTCAGCCCGGTCTCCCGGCGCACCGAGCGCGCCAGGCGCAGCACGATCTCCTCGGTCACCGCCTGCACCGAGGCGGCGAGGTCCATCTCGCGCTGGGTCAGCAGCTTCTCCGGCGTGCGCGGCGGGCCGCCGAACAGCGCGTCGAACTTCGCGTTGGTCATGCGCAGGCCGGTGCAGTAGTCGAAGTAGCTCTGGTCGAGGCGGAAGGTGCCGTCCTCCTTCAGGTCGACCAGGTTGTCGAGGATGGTCTTGACGAAGGTCGGCTCGCCGTAGGGCGCCAGGCCCATCACCTTGTACTCGCCGGAGTTCACCTTGAAGCCGGTGTAGTAGGTGAAGGCCGAGTAGAGCAGGCCGATCGAGTGCGGGAAGTGCAGCTCGCGCAGCATCTCCAGGTCATGGCCCTTGCCGTGCGCCAGCGACGTCGTCGCCCATTCGCCGACGCCGTCCATGGTCAGCACGGCGGCTTCCTCGAACGGCGAGGGGAAGAACGCGGAAGCCGCGTGGCTCTGGTGATGCTCGCCGAACAGCAGCTTGTTCTGCCAGTCGAAGTCCGGCGCGTGGCTCTTCAGCTCGTCGCGCAGCAGGGTCTTCTGGAACAGCTTCTCGCGCAGCCACAGCGGCATCGCCATGCTGAAGGAGCGGAAACCTTTGGGTGCGAAGGCGAGATAGGTCTCCAGCAGCCGCTCGAACTTCAGGAACGGCTTGTCGTAGAAGGCGACGTGGTCGATGTCGGCGAGCTTCAGGCCGGCATGCTCGAGGCAGTAGGCGACGGCGTGCTGCGGGAAGCGCGCGTCGTGCTTCTTGCGCGTGAAGCGCTCCTCCTGGGCGGCCGCCACCAGGGTGCCGTCGACGACCAGCGCTGCGGCGCTGTCGTGGTAGAAGGCGGAGAGGCCCAGGATACGCATCGGCTTCAGAAGATCGTGTAGATGAAGGGCGCGATCGCGCTGCCCTTGGTCAGCACCAGCAGGCCGCCCAGCAGCACCATCATGATCAGGATCGGCAGCAGCCAGAACTTCTTGCGGACCTTCATGAAGTCCCAGATCTCTTTCACGAACCACATCGACGGCGAACCCCTTCAGAACTGCTTGCGCATCGTCTCGGGTGGCGGGCCCGGCGGCGTGCGCTCGATCCAGTAGCTGCGCGCCGACCGGTCGAACTTCAGGCGCAGCAGATCCTTGCCGCGCGCCCGCATGATCAGGCCGATCGGCACGATCGACAGGAAGAACAGCAGGCCCAGCACGACGGGCGCGACGATCTTGCCCAGCAGCAGGCCGAGCTTGGTCCACGCGCGGTTGAGCGGCGCCAGGATGTCGGCGGCGAACAGCGACACGCCCAGGAAGATGACCGCGAGGCCGCTCGCCCACGGCCACGCCCAGCCATGCTTCCATGCCGAGAGGGCGGCGACGAGGGCGAAGAAGCCGGTGAAGACCAGCCCGAACGAACGGTTCGAGCTGCCCTTGACCTCCTCCTCGCGCGTCAGATCTTCGTGCAAGCCGTGGCGTGCCGCCATCCTGACCGGTCTCCGTCTGCCATCAGGGTCCGCGAGGTATCATATACCGGCTAGCGGATGTAGCGCTTCGCCAGTTCGGCGGCGATCGCGTCATTGAGCCGCCCCAGGGGATGGCCGTCCTCGGGGATCAGGGCATTCTCCAGGGTCAGGCCCGCCCCCGGCATGACGTCGGGAATGAACATCAGCTGCGCGCCGGTGCGCTCGATCATCCAGGAGATGGTCGTCGGGTAGAATCGCGACGGATCCTTGCTCCAGTAGATCACGATCAGATCGACGCCGTAGCGCTCGCGCACCAGCTGCCGGATGCGCTTGACCAGCGCCTCCGACAGCATCAGTTGCGGATAGACCCGCACGATGCGCCTGACATACGGGGCCATCGCCGAGCTCTTCACCGCCTCGGAGACGGCGCGCTCGATCGGCCCGCGGCGGTCCCAGACCTCGGCGGCCGTGCCGATCAGGCGCACGCCGTCGTCGGTGCGCTCGTATTGCGGCGCGACCTTCCACCACCACTCCTGGTTCTTGTCGCCGGCGGCGCGCGGCAGCTGGTCGTCGTTGAAGTAGAGGAAGGCGGCGCGCACCTTGCCCTTGCCGGCGATGGCACGGTCGACCACGCCCTCCTCGATCTGCCGCAGCACCTGGTGCGGGCCATAGGCCGAGACGCCGAGATTGACCACGTTGAAGCGCCGGCCGGTCTTGACCGCGAAACGCTGCGGCACCGTGTCGGTGTCGGGCAGGCCGTCGCCGAACATGAACGAGTCGCCCAGGAACAGCACCGTCTCGCCGTCGGGATTGCTGTCGGGCGTCACGCGCTGTCCGCGCGGGTCGATCGTATATCTGGCGTCGTAGATGATGTGCTCGCCGCGCGCGCGCACGGCGCGAATGACCGAATCCGGGCGCAACTTCCAGCCCAGCGCCGGATCGGCGATGAACAACGGCTGCGGCTCGAAGATCGCGATCTCGTTCGCGGCCGGCGCCGGTGGCGCGCCGTTGTTGGCGGGCGGCGCGGGGCGATGGCTGTAGGCGACCACGCCTTCGCCCACCAGCAGGCACAGGAAGACCGTGATGAATGTGACGGCGGCGTTACGGACGGAGCGGGTGTTGAGGAAGATCGCCGCGATCAGTGCGCCGACAGCCGCAAACACCGCGGCCCACACCATGGACTGCAGCGCAAGGATACCGATCGCGATGCCGGAAACGATTCCCGCGGCGAGCAACAGCCAGTGCAACACCGCCCTTAGCAATACGTGCATTCCCCGTCACTAGCCCGGCGGCCGGGAACGAGGCAAGCCGTGTAAGGTCGCGTTACCCTTTTTGCGCTATTCGGCGGCCCGGGCCGAGCCTGCCTCGGCCAGGGCGTGGCCCAGGATCGAGACCAGCATGCGGCGCATCACGGCGGCGGCGCCGCGCGCCTCCAGCCCGTACTGCAGGCGCAGATTGGCCCAGGTCTCCCAGTCCATCGCCGCGGTGAGCGCGTCCAGCGTTTCCTGGCGCACTGCGGGCGGCAGGCGGTCGAGCTCGGGCCGCAGCACCTGCTCGGAGCGGAAACGGGCATACATGCGGCCGGCACGGGCGCGCTCGGCCAGCGAGGCCGAGCCCGACTGGTGGATCGCGGCCGAGCGCAGGAGCGGCATCAGGGTCTCGCAGATCTCGGCGCGCTGCTCGAGCAGGGCGTTGACGCGATCCTCGAGCGAGGCCGATTCGGGGATCGCCCGGGCCAGCTTGAGC
>CAYNOF010000287.1:0-1702 GCA_964398335.1 uncultured Rhizobiaceae bacterium | reverse complement strand
TAGTTCGGCACGTCGTAGCCCTTGCCCTGCAGCTCCTTGATCGCGGCCTTGAGCTGCGGGATCGAGGCGGAGATGTTGGGCAGCTTGATGATGTTGGCCTCGGGGCGCATCGTAAGCTTGCCGAGCTCGGCGAGCTCGTCGTTGATCCTTTGCTCGGGCTTCAGCTTCTCGGGGAAGTTGGCGATGATGCGGCCGGGCAGCGAAATGTCCTTCAGCTTCACCTTCACGCCGGCCGTGCCGACGAAGGCCTGGACGATCGGCAGCAGGGAAAAGGTGGCGAGCCCGGGCGCTTCATCGACCTTCGTCCAGACGATTTCGAGATCTGACATGCTTGCACCTCCGTGCGCCGCTTTCGTTCGGCCGAGTTGATCTGTTGCTGATCGCGGCATGTCTTGTTGCATCGCCGTGAGGCAAAGGCAATCTCACGCAGCCGGGCGCGGCAAGGCGGCGCTGGATCGCCCGAGAAAGGCGCCTCAGGTGCGGTCCAGCGGCTTCATCAGCGAGCCGCGCGGCATGGTCTGCAGCGCCGGCAGCACGTCGGAGGCGGACTCGACGAAGCGGATGGAGTCGCGCACGTTGGCGCTGGCGAAGCGCCGGTTGATGACACGCTCGATCAGGTCGAGCAAAGGCGTCCAGTAGCCCTGGGTGTTCAGCATCACCATCGGCTTCTCGTGCAGCGCCAGGGTCCGCCATGACATGATCTCGAACAGCTCCTCGAGCGTGCCGATGCCGCCGGGCAGCACGACGAAGGCGTCGGAGCGTTCGAACATGGTCATCTTGCGCTCGTGCATGGTGGTGACGATCACCGGCTCGCTCAGCCGGCCGTGACCGGCCTCGGCGCGGATCAGGAACTCGGGGATCACGCCCACGACATAGCCGCCGGCTTCGAGCGCACCGTCGGCCACGGCGCCCATCAGCCCCAGGCCGCCGCCGCCATAGACCAGGGTGACGCCGGCCTGCGCGAGCAGCGCGCCGAAACGCCGCGCCTCGTCGACGTAGACCGGCTCGTCGCCGGGGCGCGAACCGCAGAAGACACAGACCGAACGAATAATTGACATCACGGGTCGGGAAGCGGGAGAGGGGAGGGAGGCCGGCGGTTTTCCGCCGGGCGCATGTTTGCCATGATTGTCGTGGCATGAACGCCGGAAATCGTCCAGCCCGGCCAGGAGTGTGATGCCCGAGACCGTCAAGCCGCCCAGCCCTCCGTCCGATACCGGCCCGTTGCCGACGGACGAGGAGGCGATCCGCGCCGCCGTGGCGGCGCTGGCGGCCCGCCTGTCGCCGGATGGTCCACCCCCGGACCCTCCCGCCAAGGAAGGTAGCGTGACCCTGGCGCCGGTTGCTGCGCCGCCGCCCGCCAGCGATGCGCCGGTGACGGTGATTCCCGGACGCGCTGGGCCGGCTGAGCCGACGGAGACGGTCATCGCGGCCATGCCGCTGGCCACCGTGCCGCGCGTCGATCCGGCCGAGGCACCCGATCGGCGGGTGAAGCCGCAGGCCCCGCCGCCGCGCCGCGGATCGGGCCGATTGGTCGCCGCCCTGCTGCTCGTGCTGCTGCTGATCGCCGGCGGCGTCTGGCTGATGCGCGACCAGCCTCGGATCGCCGCGCTGCTCGACGAGATTCGGGCGCCCGCCGGCGAGCCCAGGCAGGCTGCCGCCCCCAAGCCGCCACTCCCGACGCCGTCGCCGCCGACCGAGGCCA
>CAYNOF010000286.1:0-3123 GCA_964398335.1 uncultured Rhizobiaceae bacterium | reverse complement strand
CGAACCAGCTCTTGTCGCCGGCCGCCACCATGTAGGAGGTCGAGATCGGGTTGAGCACGTCGGCCGAGACCGAGAAGGTATGGAAGACGTTCCAGCCGCCCTTCTCCGGCGGATCCTTCTTGGTGCGGCGCGTCACCACGGTCTGCCAATCCATCGACTGCATGTCGACCTTGAAGCCGCCCTGCTCGAGCAGCGACTTGGTGACCGGCGCCGTGTTGGTCAGCACCGGCAGGGTCGTCGACTGCATCAGCACGATCGGCGTGCCGTCGTAACCCGCCTCCTTGAGCAGCGCCTTGGACTTGGCGAAGTCCGACTTGATCAGCAGCGGGCCGGTACCCTTGTCGGTCGCGAAGGGCGTACCGCAGATGAAGGCCGCGCCGCAGACCTTGTAGTAGGCCGGATCGCCGATCGTCGCCTTCAGATAGTCCTCCTGGTTCAGCGCATAGAGCGCGGCCAGGCGGATCTTCGGATTGTCGAACGGCTTCACCAGGTGGTTGAAGCGGATGATGAACTGCTGGCCGAGCGGATTCCAGTCGGTGAGGACGACGTTCTTGTCGGCCTTCAGGCTCGGCAGCAGGTCATGCGGCGGCGCCTCGATCATGTCGATCTCGCCGGCGAGCAGCGCGTTGATCTGGGTCTGCGTGTCGGGCATCTCGATGAACTCGAAGCGGTCGATCTTGACCACCTTGCCGCCCGCCAGGCCTGAGGCCGGCTCGCTGCGCGGCTTGTATTTCGGGTTCTTGAGGTAGACGTGCTTCTCGCCCGGCTTCGACTCGTTGACCTGGTAGATGAACGGGCCCGAGCCGACATACTCCTTGATCTGCTGGAACGGATCCGTGTCGGCGATGCGCTTGGGCATCATGAACGGAACCTGCGACGAGGGCTTGCCGAGCGATTCGAGCACCAGGCCGTAGGGCTCCTTGAGCACGATCTGGAAGGTCTTGGCGTCGACCGCCTTGTACTCCTTGATGAAGTCGGCGAGCTTCAGCCCCATGGCGTCGCGCGCCGCCCAGCGCTTGAGCGAGGCGATGCAGTCCTCGCTGGTCACCGGCTTGCCGTCGTGCCACTCCAGCCCGTCGCGCAGGGTGAAGGTCCAGGTGAGCGTGTCGGCGCTGCGCTCGTACTTGTCGACCATCTGCGGCTTGACCGCGCCGGCCTCGTCGGTCGCAAACAGCGTGTCGTAGATCAGGTAGCCGTGGTTGCGCGTGACGTAGGCCGTCGTCCAGATCGGATCGAGGATGGTGAGGTTGCCGTTCTGCACCATGCGTACGGTGGTCTCTGCTGCCACCGGGGCCGCCAGCGCCATGCTGCCGGCGAGCAACGCCGCGCCCAGGATCACGGCCCTGCGGGTCGACTTCATCACCATCTCATACCCCTCCCTGTGCGCGGCCTTCTGCTCGGCCACATCGGCTGCCCAAGAGAGAGCAAACATCGTGCCTAGGGCGCCCCGCAATGCAGGCTTGCCTGCCGACTGACCTCTCCGCTTCTTGGTTGACCAGACCCTACCATCGCAATCGTCCAGCACAAGGGCGAATGCCGCAGGAATAGGCACTGCTGCATGTATCCGCCGCAAACGCGAACGGCGGCCCGCAGGCCGCCGTCCCGACAGTCGCACGCAGCGCGTCGACTACTTCTTGGTGATGTTCCAGAACACCGTCACCGGCGCCACGAGGGTGCCGTCGACCTTGGTGCTGAGCGCGAAGGGCGCGTACCACTGGCCGAGATGCACGTGGGTCGGATAGTCGACCCAGCGCCTCTGGACCGCCTCGACGATCGCCTTCTGCTTGACCGGGTCGCCTTCCTTGGCGAACTGGTCGCGCAGCTTCTCAAGCTGCTCGTCGCACGGCCAGCCGAACATCGCCTTGTCGCACGAGGCGTTGAAGAAGCCGGCCATGACAGGGTTGAGGATGTCCGCCGCCACCCACGAGGTGAGGAAGGCGCTCCAGCCGCCGGCGTTCAGCGGCTCCTTCTTGGTGCGCCGGGCCACCAGGGTCTGCCAGTCCATCGACTGCATGTCGACCTTGAAGCCGGCCTTCTCGAGCTGCGCCTTGGCGACCGGCGCGAGGTTGGTCAGCACCTGCAGGTCGGTCGACTGCATCAGCACGATCGGCGTGCCGTCGTAGCCGGCCTCCTTCAGCATCGCCGCGGCCTTGGCCGAGTCGCCGTTGAGCACGCCGTCCATGCCGGCCGTGCTCTCCAGCGGCGTGCCGCAGATGAACATCGCCTTGCACGGCTTGTACGATGGCGGATCGCCGATCACCGCCTGCAGGAACGGCTCCTGGCTCATCGCCACGATCGCCGCGGTGCGGATCTTCGGGTTGTCGAACGGCTTGTGCAGCACGTTGAAGCGCAGCGTGAACTGGTTGCCGGTCGGGTTGCCGTTGAACAGCTTGATGTTCTTTTCCTTGGCCAGCACCGGCAGCAGGTCGTGGCCGGGCGATTCGATCATGTCGATCTCGCCAGCGATCAGCGCGTTCATCTGCGTCTGCACGTCGGCGATCCAGATCCACTCGACGCGGTCGACCTTGACCACCTTGCCGCCGGCGAGGCCGGAGGCCGGCTCGGAGCGCGGCTTGTATTTCGGGTTCTTGACGTAGACCACCTTCTCGCCCGGCTTCCACTCGTCGCCCTTGAAGATGAACGGGCCGGAGCCGATCACGTCAGTCGGCTTGATCTGCGTGTTGGGATCGGTGTCCGCGACCCGCTTGGGCATCATGAACGGCACGTTCGACGACGGCTTGCCCAGCGACTGCAGCACCAGGCCGTAGGGCTCCTTGAGCACGAGCTGGAAGGTCTTGGCGTCGACGACCTTGAGCTCCGACGTCACGCTGAGCAGCTTCTGGCCCATCGAGTCCTTGGCGCCCCAGCGCTTGATCGAGGCGACGCAATCCTCGGCCGTGACCGGCTTGCCGTCGTGCCACTCCAGGCCGTCGCGCAGGGTGAACGTCCAGGTCAGCTTGTCGTCGCTGACCTTCCACGTGTCGACCATCTGCGGCTTGACCTCGAACTTCTCGTCCATCGCGAACAGCGTGTCCCAGACGAGATAGCCGTGGTTGCGCACGATGTAGGCGGTGGTCCAGATCGGATCGAGGATCTTCAGATCCGAATGCATGACGACGCGCA
>CAYNOF010000285.1:0-3264 GCA_964398335.1 uncultured Rhizobiaceae bacterium | reverse complement strand
CAGCCCATCGCCGGCGCGTTGGCCTGGAGCTGCGAGAGCTCGCGCGAATATTCGGGCGGCAGCGCGTCGGGGATGGTCGACAGAAGCTGCGCCGCCTTCATCAGCGGACCCTTGAGCCCGCCCAGGGCCGCCTTCAGGTCGGCCGCGTTGCGCTCGCGGTCGACCGACAGGCCGAGATAGCGCTGGCCCGCCAGCTTGGCCGCCACGCCGCCGACCGATGTGCCGACACGGGCGTAGCGGCCGACCCGGCCCAGCAGTGAATTGTCCTCGTCGGAAGCCGCCATCTCACCCCTGCGGAACGGCCGCATCTGCGGGCCGCGCGCCATCGTACATGTTAGGCTGGAGCAAAAGCGTCAAGGGCGGCGCGACGCCGCGTCGAGAGGGAGAGACGTCATGATCACCGATCCGAAGCTGACCGCCGACGTGTTCGGCCGCCTGTTCAACGCCGGCGACGTCGCCGGATTGCTGGCGCTGTACGAGGCCGACGCCTTGTTCGTGACGCCCGACGGCCAGGAAGTGCGCGGCGTCGCCGACATCAAGCCGGTGATCGAGGCCTTCCTTGCCATGAAGGCGACGATGAAGATCGAGATCCGGAGCTGCCACGTGCAGGGCGACCTCGCCTCGATCAGCAATGCCTGGTCGCTGACCGGCGGCGGCGCGCCGCCGAACTTCTCGGGCAAGACCATAGAAGTGCTGCACCGCCAGGCCGACGGCAGCTGGCGCTACATCATCGACCAGCCGGTCGGCGCGAGCTGAGGACACCACGCGCAAGGCGTGGTCTACTGGCCCCATGAAAGTCGGCGTACTGCAGTTCTTCAGCTGGCCCGGGCGGCACGGGCCGCTGCAAGAGGTGTACAGCCGCGCGCTCGAGCGCATCGAGATCATGGACCGTACCGGCTTCGACGCGGTGTGGCTGGCCGAGCACCATTTCACCACCTTCAGCGTCTGTCCCTCGGTGCACATGCTGGGCGTCGCCGCGGCGTCGCGCACCAGGACGCTGAAGATCGGCACCGCGGTGTCACTGGCGGCGCTCTATCACCCGCTGCGGCTTGCCGAGGAGGTGGCGCTGCTCGACGTGCTGTCGGGCGGCCGCGTGTGCTGGGGCGCTGGTCGCGGTTTCGCGCCCACGGAGTTCCAGGCCTTCGGCGTACCGCCGGCGGAGAGCGCGGATCGCTTTCGCGAGGCGGTCGAGATCGTGCTCAAGGCGTGGACGCAGGAGCGGCTGAGCCACGAGAGCGCGCATTTCCGCTTCGATAACGTCGAGGTGTTGCCCAAGCCGCTGCAGCGCCCGCATCCGCCGGTGTGGATGGCGGCGAGCTCGGAGAGCGCAGTCGACTGGGCGGCGAGCCAGGGCTTCTCGATCATGATGGACCCGCACAGCACCTTCGCCGATATCGGCGGCAAGCGGCAGCGCTACGCCGAGGGCCTCGCGGCGGCCGGCTTCTCCGATGCCGGCCGCGACATCCCGATGGCGCGGCTGATGGCGCTGGCGCCGACCATGGCCGAGGCCGAGGAAGTGGCGCGACGCGGTGCGCAATGGCTGGTCGACGCCTATGCCGGCCCGCAGCATCGGAAGTCGCTGCAGCGTGCCAGGGACTACGGCGGCAAGGAGCCGGCGCAGTATTACGTCGAGGACGTGATCATCCACGGCACGCCCGAATCGGTGCGTGAGCGCATCGCCGAGCTCAAGGAAACGATAAACCTGAACTATCTGATGTGCGCGCCGCTCAGCCGCGAGACGTTCCGGCTGTTGGCCGAAGACGTCGTGCCCAAGCTCTAGCGAGACCAAGATGGAACGCCAACGCACCTTCACCTGGCTCGACCCGGCGATCGTCGCCGCCAAGGTCGGCAAAGTCTCGGGACTCGAATACCTGCAATCGGTCGTGCGCGGCGAGGTGCGCGCGCAGATCCAGGACACGCTGAATTTCAGCCTCGACCATGTCGAAGAAGGCGTCTCGCGCTGGACGCTGCAGCCCGACGAGTACCACTACAACCCCGCCGGCACGGTGCATGGCGGCGTGATCGCCACGCTGCTGGATTCAGCTACCTCGGTGGCGATCTGGACGACGCTTCCCGCCGGCGTCGCCTGGACCTCGCTGGAGCTGAAGACCACGTTCATCCGGCCCGTGACCAAGGCGTCGGGGCCGGTGACCTGCGAGGGCCGCGTGATCAATGTCAGCCGCCGCGTCGGACTGGCCGAGGCGAAGGTGCTCGACAAGGACGGCCGCCTTTGTGCCCACGGCATCGAGACCTGCATGATCGACCGGCCATGATCAGCTGAAGGTCGCGAAGGCCTCCTCGATCGCCTTCAACTGATTGCCGGCCGCCGAGGATGGCACGATGATCGGCGTGTGCACGCCGGCCTCGCGCCAGGCGGCGACGCCCTCGCGCACCCTGGCCGCCGGGCCGAACAGCGTGTTGTCGGCGAGCCACTTGTCGGTGAGGAATTTCGGCACGTCGTCGCGGCGGCCCTCGGCGATCGCCTTTTCGATCGCGTCCATCTCCTCGACGTAGCCGGCTTCCTTCCAGTAGTTCCGGTAGTTCGGCAGGAAGGCGTAGTTGGTGAGCGTGCGCCGGTTCACCGCCTTGGCGGCCTCGACGTCGTCGCTGACGCATGTCGGGATCATGTTGCCGATGAAGAAGTTCGGGTCGTTGCGCTTGGCCGCCGGCAGCGCCGCCAGCGACTGACCCATGTGCGAGCGCGCGGCGTTGGCGAAGACCACGCCGTCGGCCAGCTCGCCCGACAGCGCCACCATCTTCTTGCGCAGCGCCGCGATGATGATCGGCGGCAGCGGCCCGAACGCGGTCTCGGCGCGGAACTTCTCGATGAAGGCGCGCGTATCGGCCAGCGGCTTGCCCGGCGTCACGCCCATGCGCACGTACGAGGGGCCGTGCGCGATGCCGATGCCCATGCGGAAGCGGCCACCCGAGACTTCGTGCATCATCGCCGCACTCTGCGCGAAGTCGACGATGGTGCGCTGGTAGATCGGCGCGATCGAGGTGCCGAAGGTGATCGACGACGTGTTCCACGACATCGCCTCGCATAGCGACATGTTGCCGGTGGGGCTGGGCACGTAGATGCCGGCAAAGCCGCGCTTCTCGGCCTCCTGGCACAGCTCGACGGTTCGCCGGCGTCGCCCGGGCATGGCGATCAGGCAGATGGCGGGAAGCTGCTCGGGCATCGGGACGGTTCCTTCGACAGATGGCTCGGTCCGCAACACTATCGGACCGATTCGCCGTGGCTGTCATCCCGAGCGCAGCGAG
>CAYNOF010000284.1:0-11062 GCA_964398335.1 uncultured Rhizobiaceae bacterium | reverse complement strand
CTGCCGTTCTGCCAGCATGCGCGGCGACGGCCCCAAGCCCTCGATCGCCACCAGCTTGCGCACGCTCTCGGGATAGATTCCGGCGTAGCGCAGCGAGATGTTGCCGCCCAAGGAATGCGCCACGATGGTCACCGGCGCCAGCTTCTGCTGATGGATCAGCTGGGCGAGGTCGTAGATGTAGGCCGACATCGCGTAGTTGCCGTCGGGCGACCACTGGCTGTCGCCATGGCCGCGCAGGTCGGGGGCGATGATGTGCCAGTCCTTGCGCAGCCGCTCGGCGACCCAGTCCCAGTTGCGGCAATGGTCGCGCCCGCCATGCACGAGCAGCAGCGGCGGCGCGGCCGGGTTGCCCCAGTCGACATAGTGCAAGCGCAGGCGCTGCGAGAAGTAGACGCGCGAGGTCGGGCCGATGGTGGAGTCGGGCTGGTTGGTCATGGCGCCCTATTAGCCCTGCGCCGAACGATCCGGCAAGGACCCCTCGCCGCTGACCCCTCTCCCGCAAGGGAAGAGGGGGACATGAGGGGTTTACGCCACCCGCGGCAGGACCTTGGTGTGGAAGGCCTCGATCGACTTCATCAGCTTGGCGTGCGGGATCAGGGCGTTGTAGGTCCAGGCGAAGATCCATTCGACCGGCAAGCGCTGACGTGTCTTCTCCAGCAGGCGCGTGACCGTGTCGACCGTGCCGACGAAGGCGTAGCCGTTCTCAATCGCCATGTTGGCCGGTGGCGCCTCGCCGGTGTCGGGATCGATCATGCCCTTGCGGAAGCCGAAGGGCACGAACCAGGCGGCGCCGGTGAAGTTGCCGGAGTCGCGCCACAGCGCCTGCGCCTCCTCGTCGGTGTCGCAGATGATCACGTCGCGCAGGAGCGCCATGCCCTGGCCCAGCTTGCGGCCGGATTCCTGGCGGTAGACCTCGAACAGGTTGGCCTCGAGCTTGGGGTGCATCGGCGGCAGGATCGCGGTGACGCCCTCGCGCGCGCACCAGCGGATCGAGTTCTCCGAGCTGGCGAAGGGCTGGAACACCGGCGGGTGCGGCTTCTGCACCGGCTTCGGAACAACGCCGACCTGCTTGAGGATACCGTTCTCGACGCCGGCGCCGTAACGCTCGGTCGTCTCGAGATCCCATGGCGTCGGACCGGGCGGGATCTTCCAGTACTTGCCCTGATGCGCCAGCATCGGCTCGGTCCACGCCTTCTTGATGATGCGGAAGCATTCCTCGAAGGCCTCGCGGTTGGCCGCATCGATGGCGTCGTGCTGGTGCGGCAGCGCGCCTGAGATGCCGTGCGTCTGCTGCGCGAGCGTGTCGACCCAGCGACGCTGGTAGCCGCGCGCGAAGCCGGCGCAGGCACGGCCGCCGGTCATGTGATCGAGCATCGCGATGTCCTCGGCGACGCGGATCGGGTTGCTCGCCGGCAGCACGATGCCGAGCTGGCCGACGCGGATCCTCTTGGTCTGCATGCCGACATAGAGGTCGAGCAGCACGGGATTGTTGGAGAGCTCGAAGCCCTCGATGTGGAAATGATGCTCGGTGAAGTTCACCGAGTCGTAACCAACGTCGTCGGCCAGCCGGACCTGCTCGGAGACCTCGCGCAGCATCTGCTGGTAGAGCTCGCCCTTCATGCCGACCATGCCGGCTTCGATCTGCGCCCGATTGCCCACGGTGGGCAGGTAGAACAGCGACGCCTTCACCGGCATGGTCCGTTTCCTCGCTCTTGTGCCTCGTTGGACCGAAGCTTAGCGGCGCCGGACATTCCTTTCGCCGCCGATTCGCTCTAACGTCCGCGTCGCGAAAGGAAGCGATCCATGGACCTCAGCAACGAATACCAGTGCCTCCACGAGTTCGTGAAGGCGGCGCGCAACCGGCTCAATCCCAACATCTGGGATTACCTGATCGGCGCCACCGAGAGCGAAACCACGATGAAGCGCAACCGGCTGGCCTTCGACATGCTGGGCTTCAAGCCGCGCGTGCTGCGCAATGTCTCCAGCATCGAGGCCACCGGCTCGTTCCTCGATCGCAAGCTGCGCCTGCCGGTGCTGCTGGCGCCCGTGGGCTCGCTGGAATCGTTCGATCCCGGTGCCGGTGTCACCGTTGCCAAGGGCGCCAACGATTTCGGCTGCGGCATGCTGCTGAGCTCGGTGACCACGGTCGAGATGGAGAAGGTCGCGAAATCCTCGCCGGCGCTGAAGGTCTACCAGCTCTACGTGCGCGGCGACGATCAGTGGGTGGCCGATCGCGTACAACGCGCGGTCGATTGCGGCTTCGACGCCTTCGCCATCACGGTCGACACCGCAGTCTACTCCAGGCGCGAGCGCGACATCGCCAAGCGCTTCATCAAGTCGTGGCGCGCCAATGCCACCGGCCAGGATTTCCAGGCCGCCTTCGCCTGGGACAATGTCAAGCGCGTGCGCGACAAGTATCCCGACGTGAAGCTGATGCTCAAAGGCATCAACACCGCCGAGGACGCGACCATGGCCTGCGACATGGGCGTGCACACGGTCTACGTCTCCAACCATGGCGGCCGCCAGCTCGATCACGGCCGCGGCTCGCTCGATGCGATGCGCGAGGTCGTGGCCGCGATCGGCGGGCGAGCCAAGGTCGTGGTCGATGGCGGCATCAGCCGCGGCACCGACCTGGTGAAGGCGATCGCGCTGGGCGCCGACGCCGTGGGCATCGGCCGCCTCTATTGCTACGGCCTGGCGGTCGCCGGCGCCGAGGGCGTGGTGCGCGTACTCGAGCTGCTCGAGGAAGAGGTCAAGGAGTGCCTCGGCCTGCTCGGGCTGGACTCGCTGTCGAAGGTCGACCCGTCCTATCTCTGCCCTGCCAGCCCGGTCGTGCTGCCGCACGTCCACAGCGCGTTTCCGCTGCTGAACCTGCAGGACGAAGGGTACTGAGCCGCTATTTCGGCTCGGGCCCCAGCTTCACCAGCAGCGTGCCGAAAGTCTCGCCGCGCAGCAGGCCGATGAAGGCGCGGGGGGCGCGCTCGATGCCCTCGACCACGTCCTCGCGGTACTTCAGCTTGCCGGCCTTGATCCAGCCGGCCATGCGCTTGAGCGCGCCGGGCCAGTGCCCGGCATAGTCCGAGACGATGAAGCCGCGCGCGGTCACGCGCTTGCCGACGAAGGTGCCGAGCAGGCGCGGACCCATCGGCGCGGTCTCGTTGTACTGCGAGATCGAGCCGCACAGCGCCACGCGGGCGAAGAAGTTGAGGTTGCGCAGCACCGCATCGCCCACCGCACCGCCGACATTCTCGAAGTAGACGTCGATGCCGTCGGGACATGCCGCGCGCAACGCCGCGTCGAGATCCTTCTCGGCCTTGTAGTCGACGCAGGCGTCGAAGCCGAGCTCCTTGACCACGAAGTCGCACTTGGCCTTGCCGCCGGCGATGCCGACGACGCGGCAGCCCATGATCTTGCCGATCTGGCCCACTACCTGGCCCACGGCGCCCGAGGCGGCGCTGACGACGATGGTCTCGCCCGGCTGCGGCTTGCCGCAGTCGATCAACCCGAAGTACGCAGTCATGCCGGGCATGCCGAGAATGCCGTTGGCAGTCGAGATCGGCGCGATCTTTGGATCGATCTTGCGCAGCTCAGCGCCGCGCGCGACGCCGTATTCCTGCCAGCCCAACCGGCCCTCGACGATCTCGCCGACCCTGATCGCGGGATCGTTCGACTTCACCACCTCGCCGACGACGCCGCCGGTCATCACCGCGCCGATCGCCACCGGCGGCGAGTACGAGGCCACGTCGCGCATGCGCCCACGCATGTACGGATCGAGCGACATGTAGACCACGCGCACCAGCACCTCGAGCGGGCCGGGTTCGGGCACGTCGTACTCCTCGATGCGGAAGTCGCTCTCAGCCGGCTCGCCGGCGGGACGGTTCAGCAGCACGACGCGACGCGCCTTCATGGAATGCCTCCGTTGACAGGATGGGCGGACCGTAAAGCGGCAGGGGTGCTTGTGCACATGAGTTTTCTGCTACGGTCCGTCAAACCTGATACGGAGGACCGAACCATGAGCGTGGCGACGGACACCAAGGGTGCGAACACCATCACCGGCCGCAGCGCCTTCCTGGCGTTGCTGAAGGACGAGGGCGTCACGACCTTGTTCGGCAATCCCGGCACCACCGAGCTGCCGATCATGCACGCGCTCGCCGAGCACCCGGACCTCGGCTACGTGCTGGGCCTTCAGGAGTCTGTGGTGATCGCCATGGCCGACGGCTTCACCCGCGCCTCGGGCCGGCTCGCCTCGTGCAACGTCCATGTCGCGCCCGGCCTCGGCAACGCCATCGGTGCGATCTACACGGCGATGATGTCGGGCACGCCGATGATCGTCACCGCCGGCCAGCAGGAGCAGGGCCACGGGCTGACCGAGCCGCTGCTCTACGCGCCGCTGGTGCCGATCGCAACGCCGGTGGTGAAATGGGCCACCGAGGTCACGCGCATCGAGGACCTGCCGCGCATCATGCGCCGCGCCGCCAAGATCGCCACCACGGCGCCGACCGGCCCGGTGTTCATCTCGCTGCCCGGCGACATCCTCAACGACGAGGCGCCGCTCGATCTCGGCGAGTCGACGCGCGTCGACACCGCCGTGCGTCCCTCCGACACCGCGCTCGAGGCCTTCGCACGCCGGCTGCTCGCGGCGAAGTCGCCGGTGATCGTCGCCGGCACGGAGATCGTGACGTCCGATGCGCTCGATGAAGCCGCGCGCTTCGCCGAGCTGCTGGGTGCGCCCGTCTGGCAGCAGACGGTGAACACCGGCGCACATTTCCTCTCCGAGCATGTCTGCTTCATGGGTTCGCTCAATCGCAACCAGCGCTTCGTGCGCGACATCCTGGCGCCGCACGACGTGCTGCTCTGCCTCGGCTCCGACGTGCTGCAGATGTCGGTCTACAGCGAGATCGAGCCGCTGCCGGCCGATACCCGCGTGCTGCAGATCGGCCTGCGCGACTGGGAGATGGGCAAGAACTTCCCGGCCGAGATCGCCCTGCGCGCCGACGTGAAGGAGACGCTGAAGGCGCTGATCCCGGTGCTCGAGCGCCTGGGCGGCCAGGCGCTGGCCTCGAAGGCGCGCACCGCGATCGCCGGCTTCTCGCCCAAGAACTGGAGCGCCAGGCGCGAGGCCAAGCGCCAGCAGACGGCGCTGCGCGTCGATGCCAGCCCGCTGCATCCGGAGTGGGTGATGATGCGGCTGTCGGAGCGCCTGCCCAACGACGCGATCGTCGTCGACGAGGGCCTGACCAGTGCCAACAGCCTGGTGAGCTACTGGCCGTTCCGCGACCGCTATTCCTATTTCGGCAATGTCAGCGGCGGCATCGGCTGGGGCATCGCCGCGGCGGTCGGCGTGCAGCTGGCGCAGCCCAAGCGGCGCGTCGTGGCGGTGATCGGCGACGGCAGCTCGATGTACAGCGTGCAGGCGCTGTGGAGCGCGGCGCACTACAAGCTGCCGGTGATCTTCCTGATCGCCAACAACGGCGGCTACCAGATCCTCAAGGACCGGCTGAAGCTGTTCCACGGCAACGACCAGCCGATCGGCATGGATTTCCGCGACCCGCCGATCGACTTCTCCGGGCTGGCCCGCTCCTTCGGCGTCACCGCGCGCCGTGCGACGACCGCGCTGGAACTCGACGCCGCGCTCGACGCGGCGATGGCGAAGACCGACGGGCCGACCCTGATCGAGGCGATGGTCGGCAAGGCGACCTAGTTCTCTTCGAGCCGCGCCGCTCCAGACAGGTCAGATCATCCCGGCGTTCTGCAGCGCCAGCTTGATGTCGCCGAACATGAACGGCTTGGCGATCGTCTGTGCGTTGGCGTATTCGGCCTCCAGCGCCTTGGCGCCGTAGCCGGTGGCGAAGACGAAGGGGATGTTGCGGGCGCGCAGGATGTCGGCGACCGGGAAGCTGCGCTTGCCGTCGAGGTTGACGTCGAGGATCACGAAATCGACGGCCTCGCTGGCCGCCAGCTTCAGCGCCTGGTCGAGATGAGTGCAGACGCCCGCCACCTCGAGGCCCAGCTCCTCGAGGATGTCCTCGACCAGCATGGCCACCAGCATCTCGTCCTCGACGACGAGAACGCGCCGTTTGCGATCGTCGGTGGTCACAACGGGCCCTCCTCCTCGCGCATGGCCTCGAGCGGCGCCTCGATGATGCAGACGACGCCCTCCGGTCGGTACTCGATCTTGGCCTGACCGCGCAACTCCGCCGCGAGGCCGCGCTCGATCAGCCGCGAGCCGAAGCCGCGCCTTGTCGGCTGGCGGACCGACGGCCCGCCGCTCTCGCGCCAGCGCAGGGCGAAGCGCCCGTCCTCGATGCGCCAGACGATCTCGACATGACCCTTGCCTTCGCTGAGCGCGCCGTACTTGCTGGCGTTGGTGCCCAGCTCGTTGAGCGCCATCGACAGTGCAACGGCGCTCTTGGGCCGCAGCCGGAAATCGCTGCCGTCGAGCGAGAACCGCTCGTGGTCGGCGACGCCATGCGGCCGGAGCGACATCTCGATCACCTCCCTGAGCCCGGCGCCCTCCCAGTTCTGCTCGGTGAGCAGGGTGTGGACGTTGCCCAGCGCCTGCAGCCGCGCCTCGAAGCCGCGCTGCACTGCCTGCGGCACGCCGCGGCCGGTCAAGGTCTGGCGCGCCACCGACTGCACTGTCGCCAGCGTGTTCTTCACCCGGTGGTTCAGCTCGTTGATCAGGAGCTCGCGCTCTTCCTCGACCATCTTGCGGTCGGTGACGTCGCGGAAGACCACGCCCATGCCCTCGCCCAGCGGGAACAGCCGGTAGGCCAGCCAGCGGGCATGCACCAGCACGGACTGCGCCTCCGAGATCACGGTGACACGCGAGGCCATGGTGCGGCGGAACAGCTTGCCCAGCTCGGTCTCGGTGGCGGAGGGAAAGACATCCCACAGCACGCGGCCCAGCACCGCGTCGGCCGGCAAGCCGAAATGACGCGACGCGGCATCGTTGAACCGGACAATGCGGAAAGCGCTGTCGAGGGCGTAGAAGCCCTCGCCGATGCCATCGATCAGACGCGTGAGCTCGGCCTCACTGTCGAGACCCAGGCCGCCGCCCTTCATCAGGCACACGAGGTAGGCGCGCGCCTCGGCCGCATCACGAAAGCGGCCGGATGAAACCGCCTCAGC
The DNA here is from genome assembly GCA_964398335.1 of uncultured Rhizobiaceae bacterium. Taxonomy (GTDB): domain Bacteria; phylum Pseudomonadota; class Alphaproteobacteria; order Reyranellales; family Reyranellaceae; genus JAFAZJ01. The sequence goes on along the minus strand of CAYNOF010000284.1, from coordinate 3,931 downwards.
GATCAGCGCCTCGAGTTCGGACATCGCCAGGTCTATGCAGGTCCCCGTTTCCCCAACGCGTTGAAACGCGCCGGATGCTCAGTGGTTCCCTCAATCATATCCTCCCCCAGAGGGAGAAGGTGCCCAAAGGACGGAAGGAGGACGCCGAAGACGAACGCGTCCGTCTTCAACATCCTCATCCGTCGCTCCGTGCCCCCCTCTCCCTCCGGAGGAAGGTAAGAGTTAACCACCCAGCAAGGCCGGAGCCGCCTTGATCTCCTGACGCTCGACCTTCTTGACGATCTCGGTGAGCTTCACATGCGCCGGCGCCTTGACGCCGATGTAGTCGCCGCGCTCGGCGATATAGCCGTTCATGAACTCGATCTCGGGGCGGCGGCCCTTGCGGATGTCCTGGGCCATCGACGGGCGCTGGATGTCGGCGCGCGGGTTGGGGTTGACGTTGGAGCCGGGCCGCATGATCGACTCGATCTCGTCGAGCGCCGCCTTGTCGTTCTCCGACGCCTTCGCCAGGGTCTCCGGATCGAGCTTGCCGATCTTCTCGATGTGGTAGCCCAGCGCCTGGCCCACGCGCACCGCCTCGCCGCCGAGCTGGATCGAGAAGCGGCGGATGGCGTCGTTGCGGTCGCAGTCGGAACCCGTGAGGCCCGTCGCCGCCGAGACGCCGTTCTTCATGCCGTTCTGGCACAATTTGGACCAGCGCTCGCCCCACAGGTTGGTGGTGGTCTTGGCGCTGTCGATCATGCCGACCATCTCGCGCAATTCCTCGACGCGCTTGGTGATGCGGCCATGCACCTCCCCGACGCGGAAGACGGTGTGCTTGTCGCCGCCCTTGGCCACGGTGCGGCGGATGGTGGCCGGCTCGTACATGTCGACCGAGATCAGCGAGGCGACCATGCCCACGGTCTTGCCCCAGCCGACCATGCCGGCGATGCGCTCCTCGTTGAGGCAGTTCTGCAGCGAGACGACGAAGCCGTCGGGCGACAGGTACTGGCGGATCATCGCGGTGGCCCACTCGGTGTCGTAGGACTTCACGGCGACGAAGGCGATGTCGATCGGCTTCTGGCGGCTGAGATCCTGCAGCTCGGTGATGTGCATGGTCTTGGCCTTGGTGACCGTGAACTTCTCCTCCGGCGTCACGCCGTCGAGCAGCAGGCCACGCGAGCGGATGGCCTCGATGTTCTCCGGCCACATGTCGATCAAGGTCACGTCGTGCCCGTTCTGCGCTAGATAGCCGCCGACATAGCCGCCCAGCGCGCCGACGCCGACAACCGCGATCCGCTTGCCCATGAGTCCCTCCCGGTCTTTCGGGGCAAAGCCTAGCCCCGCCGGGGCACCGCGCGGAAGGCATGTTCGACGGGGCTGCCATGCCCTAGGCCGGCGGCGCACCCGTGGTACTCTGCCGGCGGACAGAAAGGGACCGGCGATGGGCTACGAGACGATCGAAGTGAAGCCGCTGGCAGGCGCCCTGGGCGCCGAGGTGGGCGGCGTCAAGCTGAAGTCGGTGAAGGACAACCGCACCTGGGACGAGATCAACCGCGCCTTCCTCGACCACAAGGTGCTGGTGTTCCGTGACCAGGGGCTGAGCCCCGACGACATCATGGCCGTGGGCGGCCGCTTCGGCGAGCCGACCTACTACCCGTTCGTCACCGGCATGGACGGCTATCCCTACATCTTCGAGGTCGTCAAGGAGCCCAGCGAGACGCGCAATTTCGGCGGTGGCTGGCACTCCGACACGACCTACCTGGAGAAGCCGCCGCTCGCCACCCTGCTCTACGCCGTCGAGACGCCGAACTCGGGCGGCGACACGGCGTTCGCCAACACCGCCGCGGCCTACGACGCGCTGTCCGACGGGATGAAGACGCTGATCGCGCCGCTGAGGGGCATCTACAGCGCCGGCCTGAAACGCTCCGGCGGCCGCGCCAACATCCACCGCCAGGTCGGCGCCATGAAGATCCAGAACGCCGAGCAGGCCGACAGCTACGAGGCGATCCACCCGATCGCCCGCACCCACCCCGGCACCGGCCGCAAGGCGCTCTACGTCAGCAAGGGCCACACCGTCCGCATCGAGGGCATGAGCGAGGACGAGAGCCGGCCGATGATCGACTATCTCGCCGATCACTCGACGCGGCTGGAGTTCACCTGCCGCGTGCGCTGGGAGCCCGGCACGCTCACGGTCTGGGACAACCGCTGCACCCAGCACAACGCGATCAACGACTACCACGGCCAGCGGCGACGGATGCAGCGGCTCACGGTGGGCGCGCAGGTGCCGGCGTAGCCTTTCATGTTCCCCTCTCCCCTCGCGGGAGCGGGGGAAGACCACCGGGGGGAGTCTCGAACAATGAACTGGAGTGACCGGCGCAGGCGGTTCCGCGCCATCCTCAAGGGCGATCGCTGCGTGCATCCAGGCTCGGTGGTCGACGCGATCTCCGCGCGCATCGCCGAGGATCTCGGCTTCGAGATCGGCATGTTCGCCGGATCCACCGCCTCGCTCACCGTGCTGGGCGCGCCCGACCTGATCGTGCTGACCCTGACCGAGTTCGCGGCGCAGGCCTATCGCATCAACCGCGCCGGCAATTTGCCGCTGCTGGTCGACGCCGACCATGGCTACGGCAACGCACTCAACGTGCAGCGTACCGTGCAGGAGCTGGAAACTTCCGGCGTCGCCGCGCTCAGCATCGAGGACACCCTGCTGCCGCGCGCTTTCGGCGAGAAGCAACCAACGCTGATCTCCATCGCGGAGGGCGTCGGCAAGATGAGGGGCGCGCTGTCCGGCCGGCAGGATCCCGACCTGGTGATCTGCGGCCGCACCAGCGCCGTGCAGATCACCTCGGTCGAGGACTGCATCGCGCGCTGCAAGGCGTACGAAGCCGCCGGTGTCGACGCGCTGTTCCTTGTCGGCCTGCGCACCAGGGCGCAGCTCGAGGCGATCGCCTCGGCCACGACCCTGCCGATCGTAATGGGTGGCGGCAGCCCCGAGCTCAGCGACCGCGACTATCTCGCCAGCAAGCGCGTGCGCGTGGCGCTGCAAGGCCACCAGCCGATCATGGCGGCGATCCAGGCGACCTACGAGACGCTGAAGGCGCTGCGCGACGGCACGCCGCCCGCGAAGCTCACCGGCATCGCCTCGACCGAGCTGATGAAGCGCGTCACCCGCGACGCCGACTACGAGCGCTGGACCAAGGAGTTCCTCGGCTAACGCCCGAGGAAGCGGTTCATCACGTTGCGCGTGATCCTGTCGACGAACGGATTGCCGGCAGCCAGGCCGTAGGCCCATTCCGTCGTGCCACCGTTGAACACCTCGCCCGCATTGCGCCTGAACGACGCCATCACCGCATGCCCGCGCATCATGCGCGCGCGGTTGGCGGGCGAGTCGAAGCCGGCATAGGCGCGCGTCAGCGTTGCCCAGGCCTCCGGCGGCACGAGACGCTTGTAGGGTGCGCCATCGGGCTCGGCCAAGGTGGCCGGGGCGGTACAGATGATCTCCAGATCCTCCGGCACGCCCAACCGTGCCACGGCGCGCGGCAGGCCATCGTCGCCGATGGTGAAGGCGCAGCCATCGTTCTCGTAGGCGACCAGCCGGCAATCATCGCCGAACACGTCGCCCCAATAGAGATCGGCGTCCTTCAGCGCCCAGTGATCGTCGCGCCACACCGTATAGCCGGCGACGCCGCGGCCGATGCAATTGGCGAAGCGGTGATAGCCGCCGAACAGGAAGGACAGGCCGGTGAGCGACGCTTCGGGCCGGCCAACCCACGGACTCGACCACAGCCCCGACGTCAAATGCCGCCGCGCGGGATCGGCCGCCAACGGATCGTCGTCCTCGGCGCGACCCTTGTGCGCGACGAAGCGGCGGCCACCCTCCTCCCAGCGGCACTGCCAGTAGCAGGTATTGCCGGAGAAGATCGCCAGCTTCCCGCCGGCATCGACGAAG
>CAYNOF010000283.1:0-1796 GCA_964398335.1 uncultured Rhizobiaceae bacterium | reverse complement strand
ATAGAGCGCATATTTGCCGTCATTCCAGCTGTAGCTGCCGCCGCCGCCAATGCTGACCCACAGCCGGTCGGTTGCCGAGGCAAACGGGACGCCGGCCACGTTCGTCTCGGTGCCGCCGAGGAATTCGTAGTAGAGATTGGCGATGCCGTAGACGCTGGCGCGCATCATGCCGCGCGCCGGATCGCGCCACGCACGCTGATACTCCGCGGCGAGACCGGCGCGGCCGATCAGGCTGTCGCCATCGTTCAGCGACACCGGGGCGCCGAAGGCGTCGTTGAAGCGGTCGAAGCTCACCGCCGAATAGACGAGCTGGGCCTGCGGCGTCAGCGCCCAGGCGCCGCCGATCGGAATACGCCAACCGCTCTCGAGGCCGAACGCATAGCCCGTCGCGAGATTGCCCTTGACCATGCCGCGCGCGGCGGTGGTCGAATGCAGGGTGCCGTCGAACAGCGTCCCCTGCACCTGCGCGTCGACATAGAAGCCGTTGTTGCCGAGCCAGGTGAGCGTGCCGGCAATGGCATAGCTGTGCACCTTGATGGTGCCGTCGCCGTAGAAGGAGCGGACATTCGACGATGCGTAGCCGTATTGCAGATAAAGGCTCGTCATCAGACGCCCTGTCGCGGTCTCCTTCAGAAGCCCGTCGAAGCCGGTCTGCACGCGCACATAACCGGTCTCATGGCTGGCACCGGAGGCCGAGCGGCTCGGCTCGATATGCGCATGCCAGCCTTCGACGCGGCCCCACCACGCCTGCAGCTCTGACCCTTGCGTGTCGGCTGGCGTGGCGGATCTCGCAACCGCGTCGGTCGAGCTGTCGTAGCGTCCGCCAGTGCGCTGGCGCATGGTCGAGAGGCCGTTGAGTCCGAGCAGGACCTGCGGATAGGCCTCATAAAGCGGCACGCCCGGCTGAAACAGCGGCCCCGAAGGCGCGTTCGCCGGCGGGTTGATCAGGCTGGAGCGCAGATACCAGTCGCCGTCGCTCGGCGTGGCGACGCCGTTCCTTTGCAGCGTATAGGCATAGGCGCCGCCCACCACCGCCTGCTGGCCGTTGAGCACGTAGTCGCCGAGCAGCGAGAAGCTGCCGTTCGAGGCGCCCTGGACATCGATGATCTTGATGCCCTCGGTCGTCGGCGCGCCGCTGCCGCCGACATTGGTGACCCGGACATTCGACGCGCCCGATGTGGCGCCGGTCACAACCAGGCGATCGGTCGGCGAGGAGTCGCCGCCGAGCCTCGCATTGAGCTGCACGGTGCCACCGTTACCGATGTAATCGCCCGCGATCGTCAGCACCGTGCCTGGCGCGCCGTTCAGCCTGACAGTCCCGGCATTGTCGAGCGCGGCGAGCGTCTGGCTGAAGCCGGCAAGATCGAGCGTGCCGCCGCCCAGCACGAAGTGGGCCGACGCCGCGCTGAACGTGTTCGCGGCGGCGGCGCGCAAAGTCGCGCCGTTGTCGACCGTCGTCGCCCCGAAATAAGTGTTGGGGCCTGACAGCGTCTGGGTGCCGGCCGCGATCGCAAGACCGCCGGTGCCGGAGATCGCGCCGGCGAACAGATCGTCGGCGTTTGTCAGGGTCAGCGTCTTTGCGCCGAGAACGACGCTGCCGCTGCCGGCCAGCCGCTGGATGCTGGTGCCGGTTCCGGTCAGGCCGGAAATGTCGAGGATTCCATCCGCGACCACGCGGCTCGACATGGTTCTGCCCGGCATCAAGATCGGCACCAGCCCAACCGACTACCGTCCGATGAAGAGCATGCGTCTCGCTCGGTTCGACGGCAAGCGGTACCGGCTGCTATCCGAATAGC
>CAYNOF010000282.1:0-6005 GCA_964398335.1 uncultured Rhizobiaceae bacterium | reverse complement strand
ACCTTCACCGCGAACGGCGAGGAGGCCGAGCTGCGCACCCGGCTCAACGCTCCGTCGCACAATCTCTCCCAGGACCTCTACGTCCAGGACGGGCTCAAGACCGGCCGCATCATGGTCAAGGACGAGGACGTGTGCCTGCATTGCGGGCTCTGCGCCGAGCGCTGCCCGACGGGCGCCTGGGATATGCAGAAGTTCTACATGGAGACCACCCAGGCGGAGCACGCATGCCAAACGCGATAGAGGCGGTGAACGACTTCGTCGTCAAATTCGCCAACGTCAACGGCTCGGGTTCGGCCTCGGCCAACGAGCTGTTCGCGCGATCGATCCTGCGCATGGGCGTGCCGGTCAGCCCGCGCAACATCTTCCCCTCCAACATCCAGGGCCTGCCGACCTGGTACGAGGTCAGGGTCAGCGAGAAGGGCTATCTCGGCCGGCGCGGCGGCGTCGACCTGATGGTGGCGATGAACCCGCAGACCTGGGCCGAGGACGTCAAGGAGATCGAGCCCGGCGGCTACCTGTTCTACGACGCCACCAAGCCGATGCCGGCTTCGGCGTTCCGCCCCGACATCAACCTCAGCGGCGTGCCGCTCACCGCGATCACCAACGCGACCTACACCGACGCGCGCCAGCGGCAGTTGTTCAAGAACATCATCTATGTCGGCGCGCTCTCGGTGCTGCTCGACATCGATCCCAAGGAGATCACCCGGCTGTTCGGCGAGCAGTACAAGGGCAAGGAGAAGCTGCTCGACTCCAACGTCAAGGCGCTGAACCTCGGCCGCGACTGGGTGCTGCGTCACCTCGATCCCGCCTCGGTGAAGCTCAAGGTCCGGCGCGCCGACAACGTCGGCAACCGCATCTTCGTCGAGGGCAACAACGCCGCGGCTTTGGGCTGCGTCTATGGCGGCGCCACGGTCTGCGCCTGGTATCCGATCACGCCCAGCTCCTCGCTGGCCGAGGCGTTCCAGACGCATTGCAAGCGCCTGCGCCACGACAAGGACACCGGCAAGGCCAAGTACGCGATCGTGCAGGCCGAGGACGAGCTGGCCTCGATCGGCATGGTGATCGGCGCCGCCTGGAACGGCGCGCGCGCCTTCACCGCCACCTCCGGCCCCGGCATCTCGCTGATGACCGAGTTCATCGGCCTGGCCTATTTCGCCGAGATCCCGGCGGTGATCATCAACGTGCAGCGCGGCGGGCCGTCGACCGGCATGCCGACGCGCACGCAGCAGGCCGACATCCTGGGCTGCGCGCTGGCGTCGAACGGCGACACCAAGCACGTGCTGCTGTTCCCCGAGGACCCGAAGGAGTGCTTCGACTTCGGCGCCGAGGCGCTGAACCTCGCCGACCGGCTGCAGACGCCGGTGTTCATGATGACCGATCTCGACATCGGCATGAACCAGCGCCTGTGCAACCCGTTCGAATGGGACGACACCAAGGCCTATGACCGCGGCAAGGTGATGACGGCTGAGGAGCTCGAGGCCGGCAAGAAGTTCGGCCGCTACCTCGACGTCGACGACGACGGCATCCCGTACCGCACCTATCCCGGCACGCATCCGACCAAGGGCGCCTTCTTCACCCGCGGCACGACCAAGGACGAGTTCGCGCGCTACTCGGAAGAGGGACCGGTCTACGTCCGCAACATGGAGCGGCTGGAGAAGAAGTTCGACACCGCCAAGAAGATCGTGCCCAAGGCCATCGCGCGCAAGGCGAAGGCCGCGACCAAGATGGGCGTGATCTATTTCGGCTCGACCAGCCCGGCGATGAACGAGGCCTTCGACCAGCTCGACGAGAAGGGCATCATGCTCGACGGGCTGCGCGTGCGCGCCTATCCGTTCGGCCAGGAGGTCATCGACTTCGTCGACAGCCACGACACCGTGTTCTTCGTCGAGCAGAACCGCGACGGCCAGTTGCGCATGCTGCTGATCGACCAGCTCGGCGTCGACCCGAACAAGATCGTCGCCATCCTGCACTACGACGGCACGCCGATCACGGCGCGCTTCATCACCAGGGCGATCGGGGACCACCTCGCACCGCCGCGCCGCATGGCGGCTGAGTAACCGGTTCGCTGGAGCGTTCAGGTCATGACCTATATCGCCAAGCCCAAGCTGCATCACCCGACCCTGCTGAAGAACAAGGCGGGTTACACGCGGCGCGACTACGACGGCGCGATCTCGACCCTGTGCGCCGGCTGCGGCCACGACTCGATCAGTGCGGCCATCGTGCAGGCCTGCTTCGAGCTCGACATCCTGCCGCACCAGGTCGCCAAGCTCTCGGGCATCGGCTGCTCGTCGAAGGCGCCGACCTACTTCCTCGGCGGCAGCCACGGCTTCAATACCGTGCATGGCCGCATGCCCAGCGTGATGACCGGCGCCAATCTCGCCAACCGCGACCTGATCTATCTCGGCGTCTCGGGTGACGGCGACTCGGCCTCGATCGGCTTCGGCCAGTTCGCCCACGTCATGCGCCGCGGCGTGAACATGACCTACATCGTCATGAACAACGGCGTGTACGGCCTGACCAAGGGCCAGTTCTCGGCCACCGCCGATTACGGCTCGGTCAGCAAGAAGGGCGTCAAGAACAGCGACTCCTCGATCGACATGGTCTCGGTCGCCATCCTGATGGGCGCCACCTTCGTCGGCCGCTCGTTCTCGGGCGACAAGCAGCAGCTGATCCCGCTGATCAAGGCGGCGCTGCAGCATCGCGGCGCGGCCTTCCTCGACGTCATCAGCCCGTGCGTCGCCTTCAACAACCACGCCGGCTCGACCAAGAGCTACGACTACGTGCGCGAGCACAACGAGGCGGTCAACCGCGTCGACTTCATCGAGACCAGGACCGAGATCACCACCGACTACGCGCCGGGCACGCTGCAGGTGGTCGAGCAGCACGACGGCTCGACCCTGCATCTGCGCAAGCTCGACGAAGCCTTCGATCCCAGCAACAAGGCCGACGCGCTGCACCGCGTGCAGCAGGCCGAGGCGGCGGGCGAGGTGCTGACCGGGCTGCTCTATGTCGAGCCGCTGCCCAAGGATCTGCACGCCAACCTCAACACCGTCGACGCGCCGCTCAACACGCTGAACGCGCCGGAGCTCTGCCCCGGCAAGAGCGCGCTCGACAAGATCAACGCCTCGCTGCGCTGAAGCGGATAGAACCGCCCCGAGTCGGGGCGTAGGAGGGCGCGATGAGCGACCTCTTCGCGGGTTCCGAGCGCCTGGCCATGCCGGGCGCCGACGTGGTCTATCACCGACATTTCCTGCCGCGCAGCGGCGCCGCCGACATGCTGCGCCTGATGGTCGACGACATCCCGTGGCGTCAGGACAACATCATGCTGTGGGGCCGCAGCGTCGCGCAGCCCAGGCTCACCGCCTGGTACGGCGATCCCGGCCGCAGCTACACCTATTCCGGCCTGACGCTCGAGCCGCTGCCCTGGACCGACCCGCTGTTGCTGCTGCGCACGATGGCCGAGGGCATCGCCGGGGCGAGCTTCAACAGCGTGCTGCTGAACTGTTACCGCGACCACAACGACAGCGTCGGCTTCCATTCCGACGACGAGCCCGAACTGGGCGCGACGCCGATCATCGGCTCGATCAGCCTGGGCGAGACGCGCACACTCACGTTCAAGCCGAAGCGCGACAAGGACGGGAAGCCGGTGCGTATCGCGCTCGAGTCCGGCAGCCTGCTGGTGATGAAGGGCGACACCCAGCGCAACTGGCGCCATGCGGTCGCCAAGGAGAGCCGGCCCTGCGGCCCGCGCGTCAACCTGACCTTCCGCCGGATCCTCGACTGACTCAACTCTCGAAGATCAGGCAGGTGGTGGTGCCATGCGCCAGCAGGCGCCCGCTGCCGTCGGTCAGCCGTCCCTCGGCGGTGCCGATGCGGCGGCCGCGGCTCAGCACGATCCCTTCCGCCCTGATCGTGCCGGTCTGCGGCGTGATCGGCCGCGCGAGCGAGATCTTGAACTCCAGCGTCGTCTGACCGAGGCCTTTCTCCAGGGTCGACTGCACGGCGAGGCCCATGCAGCTGTCGAGCAAGGTCGCCGCCAGCCCGCCATGCACCGTGCCGGCCGGGTTGAGGTGGGCGTCCGACGGCTCAGCGGTGACGACGACCCTGCCGTTCGCGGCCTCGACCACGTCGTATCCCAGGGTCCGCGCGATGGTGTTGAGCGGCAGCGTGCCATCGGCGAGGCCCTGGACGAACGCCAGGCCGCTCATCTCCTTCTGCTGCTCGGCGCCGACGGTTCCGTAGTCTCTGACACGAGCCTGCATGGCACTCCCCGCGATCGTCTGTCGATGCGCAGAGCATGACCGGGCTCGATCGCCGGCGCTGGCGACTTTCGGACCTGACTAACGCGGCGCCGTGAACCACCTGATGTAATCCTCGGCACACGCCGCCGCCGAGGTGAAGCGCGGCCGATAGCCGAGATCGCTGGTCAACCGGTCGATCGCCAGCATGGCGCGGTCGCGGTCGCCGAACAGATCGACATTCGCCGTCGCACCGACCCGGGCCGTCGCGCCCAGCGCCGCGGCCCATTCCGACAGCTTCCACGTCGCGCCCGATCCGATGTGATAGAGATCGAAGCCCGGGGTCGCCTTGTCGATCAGCGCGGCCACCGCGCCGGCGACATCGCGCGAATAGACCCAGTCGCGCGGCGTGTCGCGCGGCAGGACCACCGGCTGCCTGGCATGGGCGAGCTGGGCGACCTGGAAGGGCGGGCTCAGCGTGTCGCGCGCGCCGGTCGGATGTTCCCATGGCCCGAAAACCGCCGACAGGCGGACCATGCGGACGTCCATCGACCACAGCGCGCCCAGCCGCCGCGCGACGCCCTCGCCGGCGAACTTGGTGATCGAATAGAGGCTCGACGGCGCGGGCGGCGGATCGTCCTCGGCCAGCGGCGCGTCGCGGTATGCGGCATCGCCGAACGCCGAGGCGGAGCTCAGCAGGATGAAGCGCCTCACCCCTGATGTGCGCGCCGCCGCCATAGCGCGCGGCAGGCCGCCGAGATTGACGTCGAGCACGCGCTGCGGCTCGGCGGCGTCGCGCGCCGCGTCGGCGGTAATCGCCGCGCCATAGATGACGCGGTCGGGCCGGCCGGCAAAGGCGCGCGCCATATCCTCGTCGCGCCGCACATCGCCGGTGATCAGCGACGGCTTGCCGGGCAGGACGGCGTAGGGCTCGCGCGCATCGAACAGAGTGACCGAATCGCCGCGCGCCAGCAGCGTCTCGGCGATCGACATGCCGACGAAGCCGGCGCCACCGATGATCAGGACATGCATGTTCCATCGCTACCAGAACACCGGGACCAGCGACAAGCATGTCGCCGCCGACCGAGGTGAACGCCGCCCGCGCGCCGCGTGCGGGCGCGGCTCGGCGTGGAACAGGCCGGCCAGGCCAAGCCCCGCCGCCATCGCCATGGCGCCGAAGCCGAAGCTGATGCCCGGCATGTGTGGAACGGCGCGGCGGAAACCGGAATTGGCACCCGACGCGGTGATCATCACGACGTTGGGGCCGGGCGTGAAGCACATCGCCAGTGCGAAGACAACCAGCGGTCCGGGCATGTTCTGCATCGCGCGATGATCGGCGCGGGCGATCCGGCGGCAACTACGTGGCAGGTACTCGCGCCGATGCCCGGACTTCGGCACCGCGGCCCGAATCGCTACTTCGCTTTCTTCCAGTTGCGCGACAATTGCTGCGCTTCGGCAATCTGTTGCGGCGTCATGTGCGTGGCCATCTCGTCGCGGAGCCCGGCCGCATACCCGCTGCCTTGAGCGGCGGCAAGATTGGCCCACATGTAGGCAAGGACATCATCCTTGGGTGCGCCCCAGCCATTCCGATAGATGATGGCAACCTTCAATTGAGCGTCCGGCTGACCTTTGTCGGCGGCCAGCTGGTACCACTTGAAGGCTTCTTGCGCGTCTCTGGGTACGCCGCGGCCATTGGCATACATTGCGCCGATGGCTTGCTGGGCCTCGGCATTGCCTTGGTCCGCCGATCGCCGATACCACCGCATG
>CAYNOF010000281.1:0-1532 GCA_964398335.1 uncultured Rhizobiaceae bacterium | reverse complement strand
TGGCCAGCGCCGTTTCCATCTCGGCCAGCTTTCTCTGGATCGACCAATAGCGTTCGTTGCTGGCCTCCACCGCGCGCTGGTCGGCGGCGTGCCGCTCCTCGTAGCGCTGCCGGTCCTCCGGCGTCAGGTCGGCCGCCGGCTTCCTGCCCAGCACATCGAGGTTTTTCGTCAGTTCCTTCAGCGCCTGCAGCTTGCCCAGCTTCAGCGTCAGCTGCCGTTTCTCTGGATTTCTATGGTTGGAGAGCTTCAGCTCGACGATGCCGGCGCGCTGCGCCTCGCTGGCCTTCTCCAGGTCGAAGCACAGGCAGCCATCCCCGTCGCTCGAGACGAAGTCCGAGACATTGGCGAAGGCGATCTTGGCGTATTCCTGCGCCAGGCGGGTGGCGTCGACCTCCAGCGCCTGGGCGATGCGCTGGCGGCCGGCGGTGACGGCGGCCCCGATGCGCGGATCGCGCAGCAGCTTCGAGGCGCTGGGCTGGGCGCCGCGCGGCGAGTAGCCGGCGCGGATATAGGCCTGGGTGGCGTTGCCATCCTTGAGGTACTCCGCGACGAAGCGCCCATGTCGAAGTGAGAGAGGGTGGGGCGAGAGGGGGAAAGTATCGCTGGTCATGCCGAACAGGGTACGCGCGACCCTGAAAATCCCCTATTTCCGCCCCTGCGATCGTCGAAAACCCCGTCATCGCGCGCGCCGCAAAAGGATCCTGTTCGCCCCTACGGCGACGCCACTCTGTCATCCCGCGCGCAGCGAGGGAGCTCGGGTTGGCCTGGATCCCTCGCTAGGCTCGGGATGACGGTCACGTTCGATTGATCACACCCGCTTAGGAGGCAGGCAGGCGGCGGCGTTCGAGCGTGGTCTCGTTGCGGATGAAGGCGAATTTGTTGCGGATCCGGGCGTTGAAATACTCGCCCCTGGAGCCGGCGGCGTTCAGCTCGAGATGCGTCGCCGGCGGCACGCGCAGATAGGTGTAGGCGACGCCCGAGGTGAAGACGATCGTCAGCTCCCGTCTTTTCGGGTTGTAGCGGTAGGATCGGATGACCGACGATGGCATGGCGACGTAACGCGGGGGATGGGCAAACGATGCACGGTCTGGCCTCTTGCCTTCCCCGGGAGGGGGAAGGTGGTGCGGAGCGACGGATGGGGGATGCTTCAGCGCGTCCGGTGTCCGTCTTCGACATCCCCCTTCCGCCCTTCGGGCACCTTCCCCCTCCGGAGGAAGGAAGATGAAACACGACAAGGTCGACGTGCTGATCATCGGCTCCGGCGCCTCGGGCGCCGCGGGCGCCTGGAGCCTCGCCGAGACCAGGATGCGCATCCTCTGCCTCGAGCAGGGCGACTGGGTGAAGTCGACCGACTATCCCAGCAACGGCCGCGACTGGGAGGCGCGCTTCTACTCGGACTTCGCCACCAGCCCCAACCGGCGCGCGCGGCAGACCGATTACCCGATCAACGACTCGAACTCGCCGATCAAGGTGGTGAACTTCAACGGCGTCGGCGGCAGCACCATCATGTGGACGGCGCACTTCCCGCGCCT
>CAYNOF010000280.1:0-4680 GCA_964398335.1 uncultured Rhizobiaceae bacterium | reverse complement strand
ATGGCGCCGACCGCGAGCGGCCTTACGTCGTCGAGGCCGAGCGCGCGCTGCGCGAGGTGCTGATGGCGCCGATGCGCGAGACCCGCGTGCTGCGCGCCCGGGGCAAGGCCAGGCTGGTCGACCTCCTCGACGGCGGCATCGCGGTGCTGGAGGAGCAGCAGAGCCACCTCGTCAACGGCGTGCCGGAGATCGACGCCGCCACCGTGCACGTGGTCGACGCGCCGGCCGGCCGCAGCCTCGCCGTGCTCACCGGCCATCGCGGCCTGGTGAGCGACGTCGTCGTCTCGCGCGACGGACGGCTGCTGCTGACCGGATCGGACGACGGCACCGCGCGGCTGTGGGACATCGCGCGCAACCGGCAGCGCGCGCTCTTCGCCGGGCACGCGGCCAACCGGCGCATGAACGTCGCGCTGTCGCACGGCGCCACGATGGTGGCGACGGCGTCGGCCGACGACACCGTGCGGCTGTGGCACGTCGGCGACGACGGCAGCGTCGGCGCGCCGCGCATCCTGCTGGCGTGCCCCGGCACGATGCAGCAGGGCCCCTCGGTGCTCTTCGCGCCCGACGACGGTTTCCTCGCCATCGGCTGCGTCACCGGCGTGCGCCTGTGGTCGATCGAGCGCGAGCGCGAGATCCCCCTGGCGCGCCCGACTGTTGCGACGGAATGGTGGGTGTCGCCGCAGCTCGCCTTCTTCGGCGGCCGGCTCTACGCGGCGTCGTTCGACGCGACGCGTCCCAGGATCGGCCCGCTGGCCTGGGATGTCGCGACCGGCCGCTTCGACGGCACCGTGCCGATCGACACTCCGCTCGGCGGCCTGCGCGCGTCGCAGGATGGCCGGCAGCTTCTCGCCACCTTCTTCGACAACAGCGTGAAGGTGTGGACGCTCGGCGCCGGCGATCCGCTGGTGCTGCGCCACGCCTTGCCCGTCGTCCAGGCCAGGATGCTGTCCGACGGCAGGCGCGTGGTCACGCTGACCAGCGACGGCACGGCGCGGCTGTGGGACTCGAGCGGCAAGCAGCTCGCCTCGTGGCGCGGCTTCTCCGGCCACGCCAACCGCATCGCGCTGTCGCGCGACGAGACGGCGGTCGTGATGGCCGAGCGGCTGGGCGACACGATCCACGTCTGGGAGTTCGCCAACCACGATGTCCGCATCCTGGTGCGGCCGCCGGCCACGCGGCCGCCCGACCTGTCGCTGCCCAACCCGTCGTCGCCGGCGCTGGTCGCGCTCACCGTCTCCGCCGACGGCAGCCGCATCGCCGCCGCCTACCTGGATGGCCGCGCCTTCGTCTGGCGCGCATCGGACGCGCAACTGATCGCGACCATCGACAGCGGCCAGTCGCGCAGCATCATGTCGATGCGCTTCTCGCCGACGGATTCCAGCCGCCTGCTGACCGCCTCGGAGGGCGCCGACGCGCGGCTGTGGAACGCCGACAACGGCCAGCTCATCACCCGCCTGACCACGGCCGAGGGATACCCGTATTACGGGACGCCGATCTTTGCCGACGACGGCGCATGGATCGCCGGCGAGCACCTGCACGAGGTGATCCTGTGGGATGGCCGATCCGGCGCCTGGAAGAAGACGCTGCAGATCGACCCGGCGCGCGGGCCGGCAGCGGTCGCGCTGCTGTCGTTCTCGCACGATGGCCGCCACCTGCTGGCGGCCGGCCCCGCCCGGCCGGTCGTCATCCCCGGGGTTCCGGCTCGCCCTTCACAGGGCTCGTCGGGGCAGATCTTCTCCGGCCCCGATTGGACCGCGAGCGCGACCGTCCAGTACGGCGAGCAGTGGCGGACGGCCGCCCTGACGCCGGATGGCGCCGCGATCCTCGTGGCGCTGCACGACCAGGTGCGCCTGCTGGACGCGCGCGGCGGCGACGGCACGCGCGTCGGCGAGCATCCGTTCGTCAACGCCGCGCTGTTCGCGCCCGACGGCCGCACCGTGCTCTCGCGCAGTCCCGGCGAGGCGCGCGTCTGGTTGTCGGCGCCCGTGCCGCGCTTCGTCGAGTTCGCCACCGGCGGCGCCGCGCACGGCCACGAGGCGACGTTCTCGCCGGACGGCGCGCGCCTGCTGGTCGGATCGCCCGACGGCAAGGCGCAGGTCTGGGACGTCGCCGGCCGCGCGCTGCTGGCGGTGCTGCCGCTCGACGCCGCGGTGAGCTACATGCGCTTCGCGGCCGGCGGCATCGTCACCGGCTCCGACGACGGCGTGCTGCGCCTGTGGCGCTATCCGCGCACCACGGAGGCGCTGATCGACGACGCCTGCGCGATGCTGACCCGACCGCTCTCGCGCGAGCAGCGCCGCGCCTTCCTGCTCGACGAGGATCCCAGGGACCCGCCCTGCGGCTGGCATCCCGACATGACGGAGAAGCCGCGCCGCTGACGGCACTGATCACTCACGCCGTTGTTGCTTGCCTTCCACAGCGCGCGCGCCGGATACCGATGGCGATGCGTGGGGTGGCACGTGGTCGGAGTACGAGCATGCGTGCGTGGTACGGTAGGGGGCGTTACTGGTTTGTCGTTGCCGCGGCGCAAGGCGCGAGCACGGCGTGGGGCTGGTGCGGTTACGAGGCGCGCTGGGAAAAGCTGGGCCGCGAGTTCGAGCACTGGTCGGAAAGCGACTTCGCCGACGCCATCGCCTTCAGCGCGGTGCCCGGCGAGCTGATCGAGGCGCTCGCCGAGACGCTCGATCGCCTGTCGAGCACCGTCACCGGCGAGCGGTTCGGCGTCGAGCCGCCGGTGCCCGGCGTCCTGCACTGAACATTGCCCGCCGGGCGCGCTTCGTGGAAAGCTGCGCGCCCGCCGATGTCGAGCACCGCATCTCCCCAGCCCGTCGTCCTCGTCGTCGAGGACGAACCGCTGCTGCGCCTCGTGCTGGCCGAGGTGCTGGAGCGGCTGGGCTATGCCGTGCTCGAGGCGCCCGACGGCGAGCAGGCGCAGGCGACGCTGGCGCGCGCGCCGCGCGTCGACGTGCTGTTCACCGACATCATGCTGGGCCGCGGCATCAACGGCGTCGAGCTCGCCGCCTGGACGCGCGCGCATCGTCCCGGCACGCGCATCGCCTACACCACCGGCGCGTGGGACGTCTCGACGCTCACCGACGCGCCGGTGCTGCGCAAGCCTTACGGCTACAAGGATCTCGACAGCGCCTTGCGCACGCTGCTCGACAACGCACGCTGATTCTTCTTTCTCGTTACGTGCGACGTGCAACTTCCCGCGCAGTCAAGGCGCGCAAGCGCGCGAGAGGTGCGACGAATCGTGCCGGCGCGCAGATCGTCATGGAAAAATTTTCTGAGTGATGGCTTACTACCGTCAAGAGACCAAGCATCAAGCAATGTCCGCAATATCGGACGAGGTCTCCGGGGCTGGGGAATAAAGCTATGGCCAATCTGGACACGCGTCCGGAAGCGATCGCCTCGTGCATCGACTTCCTGGAAGAAGAACTCTTCGAAATGGGTGAAGACGCCCGCATGGCCGAGAAGGCGCTGATGCGTCATCCGACCTGCGAGCGCTACAAGCTGCGGCTGGCGGAGATCTACGCCCTGACCGGCGACATCGCCTCGACGCTGCAGTCGCTGCGCGCGCAGGCGCCGCGATCGGGCGCCGCCGCCACGCTGCACTGACGCGACCGCCGTCGCGCCGCCGCGCGCGACGAGGTGATGGCGGGGCTATGGCGCACGCGCGGGCCGCCGGTCGGTCGCGCGGACGCGGATCATGTGTGGCGCTGGTCGCGCAAGACGTGCGCGACGCGGACCGCTCCGGCCCGCTATCCTCGCCGTCATGGATGGCTGGCCGACCCGCATGCGCGCATGGGCCGCCGACGAGCTCGAGCGGCTGCGGCGGCGGCCGTGGCGTGCCGCGCTGGTCGGCCTGGTGCTGGTCGCGCTCGCGGTGCTGGGACGGCTGGCGATGGGCCATCGCATCGACCTGCCTTACGTCACCATGTTCCCGGCGGTGGTGATCTCGGCCTATGTCGGCAGCTGGCGCCTGGGCGTCGTGGTGGCGGCGCTGTGCGCGCTCGCCGCGGCCTGGCTGTTCATGCCCTTCGGCGGCACCATCGGCCGGCTGCCGCCGATCGACCTCGCCGGCCTGAGCGCCTTCCTGGTGACCTCGGCGATCCTGATCGTCGTCGGCGACTTCGCCGCGCACCAGTCGCTGGAGAACCTGCGGCTGGCGCGCCAGCGCCAGACCCTGCTGGCCGAGCTGCAGCACCGCATCAAGAACCACCTGCAGCTGATGGGCGCGATGCTCGCCTTCCACGCCCGCGCGGCGACCAACGAGCGCATCAAGGCGCGGCTCGAGGAGGCCGGCCGGCGCCTGCAGGTGATCGCCGCGTCGTACGACAATCTCTACGAGCCGGGCGCGCGCATCGACATGCGCGACCACCTGCGCCGGCTCTGCGACTTCGTCGAGAAGGGGCTGGCGGCCGACGCGCACATCGCGCTCGAGGCCGCCGACGTGCGCTGGTCGCTCGACACCGTGATCCCGCTGTCGCTGATCGCCAACGAGCTGCTGACCAACGCGGTGAAGCATCTGCCCGAGGGCGGGACGCTCGACGTCGAGGTCAGGCTCGAGCGCGCCGGCGAGCACAGGCGGCTGCGCGTGGCGAGCAACGGCAGCAGCCTGCCCGAGGGCTTCAAGGTCGAGGGATCGGGGCTGGGCCTGCGCCTCGCCGGCGTGCTGGC
>CAYNOF010000279.1:0-4164 GCA_964398335.1 uncultured Rhizobiaceae bacterium | reverse complement strand
GGCGGCGGCAGAGCGGCTGGCCAAGACCACGCGGGTCGGCGAGGCGATCAAGCTGATCGCCGACCACAGGCTGCCGCGCGAGGTGGTGCCGACGGCGCTGCTGAACGAGATCGACGTGTGGCTGGCGTTGCTGCAGCAGATGCCGATGACGGCGATGCTGCGCTCGCTGGCGAAGATGACCGCGGTCGGGCTGCTGAGGCCCGGCAGCGGCTCGGAGCGCACGGTGGTCGAGCGTTTTGCCGATGTCGAGCGGCTGCGTCGGGCGCGCGTGCACCCGCTGCAGGTGCTGACGGCGCTGGCCGTGTACCGCAGCGGGCGTGGCGTGCGCGGCTCGCTGACCTGGCTGCCGTCGCCGGCGGTGGTCGATGCCCTGGATGGCGCGTTCTACGACGCGTTCGCCAGCGTCGAGCCGGCCGGCAAGCGGGTGCTGATCGGCCTCGACGTGTCGGGGTCGATGAGCATGGGCCAGGTGGCGGGCTCGCCTCTGTCGCCGCGCGAGGCGGCGGCGGCGATGGCGCTGGTCACCCTGGCGCGCGAGCCGCAGACCGCGGTGGTGGCGTTCACCGATCGTCTGGTGCCGCTGGCGCTCTCGGCGCGGCAGCGTCTGGACGACGCGGTGGCGATGACGGCGAACCTGCCGTTCGGCGCCACCGACGTGGCGCAGCCGATGCTCTACGCGCTGGAGCACGGCCTGATGGTCGACGCGTTCGTGGTCTACACGGACAACGAGACCTGGGCCGGCTCGGTGCACCCTGTCGAGGCGCTCAGGCGCTACCGGCAGGCGACGGGCATCGCGGCGAAGCTGATCGTGGTCGGTCTGACCTCGACCGGCTTCACCGTCGCCGATCCGAACGACGCGGGCATGCTCGACGTCGTCGGCTTCGACGCTGCCGCACCGCAGCTGATCTCGCGGTTCATCGCCGGCGAGGTGTGAAAAGCAGGTGAGGGGACCGAAAGGCCCCCTCGGTTTGGACGGGAGCGCCGGCGGGAACCGGCGCTCCCCGATCAGCGGAACGGGCTGCCGTGGCGCTTGTCGGCGGCGAAGACGTCGTCGCTCAGCGTACTCAGGAAGGCGATCAGGTCGTCGCGATCGGCGGCGCCGATCGTGAAGCCGCGCAGGCGCGAGTCCTTCAGCGGGCTGAACTTGTTCGCCGCTGCCAGCGTCGGTGCGCCCGCCGCGTAGCGGTCGATCACCGCCGTGAGCGACGTGACTGAACCGTCGTGCATATAAGGCGCGCGTTTGGCGACGTCGCGCAGGCTGGGCGCGCGGAAGCGGCCCATGTCTTCGCGCAATTCGCTGCTCTCGAGCAGGCCGCGATCGATCGGCCGGTACGCACCCTTGCCGTCGAGGTCGTAGAGGCCGGTATTGGCGTAGACGACCGGCGCCGCGCCCGGCAGCAGCTTCTGCGCCAGCGGCCCGAAGCTCGCGCCGGCGTGGCAGGTGGCGCAGCCGAGCTTGGCGTCGAAGAACAGCCGCTCGCCGCGTTGCGCTGACTCGCTCAACGCGTCGCGCTCGCCGCCGAAGCGGAAGCGCTCGTAGGGCGTCGTGTAGGAGATCAGCGAGCGCTGGTAGGCAGCGAGCGCCTTGATGATCTGGTCGAAGTCGACCTTGCCGCCCTTGTCAGGGAAGGCCTCCAGGAACAGCCGGCGATAGCTCGGGTCGTACTCGAAGCGGTCGATCACGGAGGCCTCGTGGCCGTTACACTCCATCTCCGGCGGATCGGCGCGGAACAGCGGCTGGTGGACCTGGTCCTCCAGCGTCTTCACGCGCGGATCGGCCCAGGTCAGCGACTCGCGATAGCCGACATTGCTGAGCGACGGCGGTCGGCGGCGGATCTTGCCGCCGGTGACGCCGACCGAGGGATGGCGCGGATCGCTGAAGGCGTGCTCGGGCATGTGGCAGGACGAGCACGAGATGTAGCTCGGGCCCGAGAGCTTCTGGTCGAAGAACAGCCTTCGGCCGAGCTCGACCTTGGCCACGCTCATCGGGTTGTCGGCGGGCACCGGTGGCGGCGGCAGCCAGGCGGGCAGGGACCAGACATAGGTCTGGGCGGTGGCGGGCAGCGCGGCCGAGAGCAGCAGGGCCGCGAACGCGATGAGACGAAATGCGCTCGACATGGCGGTCACCCGGATGCGCAAGCATAGCACGTTGCCGCTGCCCCGCGCCGCCGCTATGTCTTGATGCAACGACGGACGAGGGAGAACGGTCATGGCGGCAGGCGACAAATACCGCGCGCTGCATCGTCGCTCGCTGGAGGACCGCGAGGGCTTCTGGCTGGAGCAGGCCCAGGCGATCGACTGGGTGCGCAAGCCCAGCCGCGCGCTCGACGACAGCCGCGCACCGTTCTACCGCTGGTTCCCCGATGGCGAGCTCAATACCTGCCACAACGCGCTCGACCGCCATGTCGCGGCGGGCCGCGGCGCGCAGGCGGCGCTGATCTACGACTCGCCGGTCACCGGGCAGAAGATCACCTACAGCTACGCCGAATTGCGCGACCGGGTCGCCGAGCTGGCCGGCGCGATCGCCGAGCTGGGCATCGGCAAGGGCGACCGCGTGCTGATCTACATGCCGATGGTGCCCGAGGCGGCGATGGCGATGCTGGCCTGCGCGCGGCTCGGCGCGGTGCATTCCGTCGTGTTCGGCGGCTTCGCGGCCAAGGAGCTCGCCTCGCGCATCGACGACTGCCAACCCAAGCTGATCGTCGCCGCCTCCTGCGGCATCGAGCCCGGGCGCATCGTCGCCTACAAGCCGATGCTCGACGCGGCGATCGAGCAGGCCCAGCACAAGGTGGCGAAGGTCCTGATGCTGCAGCGCCCGCAGAACAAGGCGATGATGATCGAGGACCGCGACGTCGACTGGGCGAGCTTCGTGCCGGGCAAGCCGAAGGCCGCCTGCGTCACGGTGAAGGCCACCGATCCGCTCTACATCCTCTACACGTCAGGCACGACCGGCCAGCCCAAGGGCGTGGTGCGCGACAACGGCGGCTACTGCGTCGCGCTGAAATGGTCGATGCCCAATCTCTATGGCGTGCAGACCGGCGAGGTGTGGTGGTGCGCCTCCGATGTGGGCTGGGTCGTGGGCCACAGCTACATCGTCTACGGCCCGCTGATCCACGGCGCGACCACCATCCTCTACGAGGGCAAGCCGGTGGGCACGCCCGATGCCGGTGCCTTCTGGCGCGTGATCGCCGAACACGGCGCGGTGGCGCTGTTCACCGCACCGACGGCGTTCCGCGCCATCAAGAAGGAGGATCCCGACGGCAAGCTCCTGCGCCAGTACGATCTCTCGAAGTTCCGCACGCTCTTCCTCGCCGGCGAGCGCGGCGATCCGCCGACCATCGACTGGGCGCAGACCCTGCTGGGTGTGCCCGTGATCGATCACTGGTGGCAGACCGAGACCGGCTGGCCGATCTGCGGCAACTTCCAGGGCCTCGATCCGATGCCGGTGAAGCTCGGCTCGACCGCGGTGCCGGCGCCGGGCTGGCAGATCGAGGTGCTCGACGAGCAGGGCCATCGCGTGAAGGCCAACGAGATCGGCGCGCTGGTCGCCAGGCTGCCGATGCCGCCGGGCGCGCTGCCGACCCTGTGGAACGCCGACGGGCGGTTCCGGCAGGCCTACCTCGCGGAATATCCCGGCTACTACAAGACCGGCGACGCGGGCTTCATCGACGAGGACGGCTACGTCTCTGTCATGACGCGCGTCGACGACGTGATCAACGTCGCCGGCCATCGCCTGTCGACCGGACAGATGGAGGAGGTGCTGGGCGCCCATCCCGACGTCGCGGAGTGCGCGGTGATCGGCGTCGCCGACGAGCTCAAGGGCCAGCTGCCGCTCGGCTTCCTGGTGCTGAAGGCCGGCGTCAACCGTCCCTATCCCGAGATCGTGTCGGAGGTCGTGGCGATGGTGCGCGATCGCATCGGTCCCGTCGCCGCGTTCAAGAGCGCGGTCGTCGTTGCGCGCCTGCCCAAGACGCGCTCCGGCAAGATCCTGCGCGGCACGATGCAGAAGATCGCCGACTCGCAGCAATACAACGTGCCCGCGACCATCGACGATCCGACGATCCTCGGCGAGATCGGCGAGGCACTGAAACCCGCGGGCTACGCGCGCTAGAGGCGCGGGAAGCACGCCACGGTTGACTTGCGGTGCAGTTGTCCTACCCTTTT
>CAYNOF010000278.1:0-1210 GCA_964398335.1 uncultured Rhizobiaceae bacterium | reverse complement strand
GTTGAGCGCCGCGGCCCGCAGATCGGCGTCGAGCGCACCGACCGGCGTGCCGCCGACGACATCGAGCGGACCGGGCACCGGGTAGGCCGCGACAGGCAGACCTGACGCCAGCGCCTCGAGCAGCACGAGGCCGAAGGTATCGGTGCGGCTGGGGAAGACGAAGACATCGGCGGCGCGATAGAGCGCGGCCAGCTCCTCGCCGTGCTTGTGGCCGGTGAAGCGCACCCGGGGATAGCGCGCCTTCAGCTTCTCCAGCATCGGCCCGCCGCCCACGACCCATTTCTCGCCGGGCAGGTCGAGCTTGAGGAAGGCCTTGATGTTCTTCTCGACGGCGACGCGGCCAACATAGAGGAAGATCGGCCGCTTCGCGTCGTCGGCCGTCGGCCCCGGCTCGCGCGGCTTGAACAGGTCGAGATCGACGCCGCGTGTCCACGCCACAATGTTGGAGAAGCCGCGCTCGGCGAGGTCGGCGCGAATGGTCTCGGTCGAGACCATGATGGCGCGCGAGGGCGCGTGGAAGCGGCGCACGATGGCGTAGGTCCAGGCCAGCGGGAAGAGCATGCGCGCGCGCACGTATTCGGGGAAGCGCGTGTGATAGGCCGTGGTGAAGGGAAGCTTGCGACGCAGGCACATGCGGCGCGCGGCGAAGCCCAGCGGGCCTTCGGTGGCGATGTGGATCGCGTCCGGCGCGAAGGCGGTGAGCAGGCTTTCGAGTCGCCGGCCCGGCAGCAGCGCGAGACGGATCTCGGGATAGGTCGGGCAGGGAATGGTGGTGAAGCGGTCGGGGCCGAAGACTTCGACAATGTGGCCCATCGCCACGAGCTCGCCGCGCACCGTGTCGAGGGTGCGCACCACACCATTGACCTGCGGAAACCAGGCGTCCGAGACGATCGCGATGCGCAAGCGTTCCCCGTCGTTGTTATTCTGCGGCCAGTCGCGGTTCCTGGGCGCGCGTCGGCATGGTCGCAGCGGATTCAGCGGTCCAGCGCAGGATCGACATGCGGCCGTCGAAATCCTCGACCAGCGCCGTGCAGCTCTCGACCCAGTCGCCGTCGTTGCAGTAGGTGATGCCGTCGATGGTGCGGATCTGCGCGTGATGGATGTGGCCGCAGACCACGCCGTCGACCTCGCGGCGCTTGGCCTCCGCAGCCACCGCCTTCTCGAAATCGCCGATGTAGCTGACGGCGTTCTTGACCTTGTATTTCAGCCA
>CAYNOF010000277.1:0-11300 GCA_964398335.1 uncultured Rhizobiaceae bacterium | reverse complement strand
GAGCCGGGCTGGCGCTGCGCCTGGGTGGCCCGGTTGTACTGGCTGCGCAGGTAGCTCCAGCCGCCCGACATGGCGAGGATGCGGCCGGTCTGGGTGTCCATCACCAGGAGCGCGCCGTCGACATTGGGGATCTGGCGCAGGCCGTAGACCTGCGGCTTGCCGGGCGCCGGCGGCGGCGCCGGCTCGACGGCGATCACGTCGCCGGGCTGCACGATGTCGATCCAGCGCTGCGACAGCCAGCCGACATTCTGGTTGGGCAGGGTCTTGCCCTGCGGCGTGCCCTTGTCGCGCTGCAGGACGCCCTCGCCGTCGAGCGTGCCGACCGTGGCGACGTTGCCCTCGATCTTGAGCACGACGGCCGGCCGCCAGTTCGACGGGCCGGTGAAGGGGCGATCGACGAGGTGCTTCTTCAGCCGCTGCTGCCAGTTGTCGACGCCGGCCAATTTCTCGGTGGCACCACGCCAGCCATGCTTGCGGTCATAGGCGATCAGCCCGTCGCGCAAGGCCTGGTCGGCGAGCTTCTGGACCTCGAAGTCGAGCGTCGTGCGCACCGTCAGGCCGCCCTCGTAGAGGCCCTTGTCGCCGTAGGCGGCGAGCAGGTTGCGGCGCACCTCCTCGGTGAAGAACTCCGAGGTGGCGAATTCCGGATCGGCGCGGCGGCGCAGGGTGAGCTTCTCCTGCAGCGCGGCGTTCATCTCGGCTTCGCTGATGTAGCCGTCCTCCTGCATGCGGTGCAGGACGTAGTCGCGCCGCGCCACCGCCTCGGTCGGGTTGCGCGCGATGCTGTAGCGGTTGGGCGCCTTGGGCAGGGCGGCGAGATAGGCGATCTCGCTGAGGCTGAGCTCGTCGAGCGACTTGTCGAAGTAGTTCAGCGCCGCGGCCGCCACGCCGTAATTGCCGCCGCCGAGATAGATCTCGTTGAGATAGAGCTCGAGGATGCGCTCCTTGCTGAAGGCGTTCTCGATGCGGAAGGCGAGGATCGCCTCGCGGATCTTGCGCGAGATCGACGTCTCGGAGCCGACCAGGAAGTTCTTGGCGACCTGCTGGGTGATCGACGAGGCGCCCTCCGGCCGCCGGCCCTGCCCCATGTGCTGCAGGTTGGTGATCAGCGCGCGGGTCACGCCGATCGGATCGACGCCCCAATGGTGGAAGAAGCGCTGATCCTCGGCGGCGACGAAGGCCAGGATCACCCGCTTGGGCATCTGCGCGGCCGGCACGAAGACGCGCTTCTCGCGCGCGTACTCGGCCAGCAGCTTGCCGTCGGCGGTGTAGAGCCGCGTCGTGGTCGGCGGCTGGTAGTCGATCAGCTGCTTGTGGTCGGGCAGGCCCGGCGCGAAATGCCAATAGATCGCGAAGGCGCCGCCCACGACGCAGACGATGGCCGCGAAGACGGCGTACATCATCCAACGGATCAGCCACACGATCGGAAGGCCTCAACCTCGTAAAGCACACGGACGGCGCGCCCGCCCGGCACAGACTGGTACGACTCACCTACGCGGTTGATGACGCCCAGGCAATCGGACGGTTACGCACGCTGCCGTGATTAAGGCGCGGGGACTACGCCTTTTTCACGGCGGGTCCGGGGCCGGGCGGTGCCACGGGCTGCGTGCCGAAATAACGATCAGCCGCCGCCGCGATGGCGCGCGCCAGCTTCTGCTGATGCGCCCGGTTGAGCAGCAGCCGCTCGTCGGCGCGGTTCGAGAGGTAGCCCATCTCGAGCAGGATCGCCGGCATGTCGGGCGCGGTCAGCACCGCGAAGCCCGCCTGGCGATGGCTGCGCGGCAAAGTTGCCACACCGGAGCGATGCAGCGCGTCGACCATGATGCCGGCGAAGGCGCGTGACTGGTTGATGGTGCCGCGCTGGGTGAGCTCGATCAGCACGCTGGCGACGTCGTCGGGCTGGCGGCGCAGGTCGACCCCGGCGACCAGGTCGGCCTTGTTCTCCTTGGCCGCCAGCGCCGCCGCCTCGCGGTCGCTGGCGCCTTCGGAGAGCGTATAGACCGTGGCGCCGCGCACCGTCGGATCGGGATGCGCGTCGGCATGCAGCGAGATGAACAGGTCGGCCCGGGCGGCGCGGGCGCGCGCCACACGCTCGCGCAGCGGCACGAAGAGGTCGCCGCGCCGGGTCAGCGCGACGCGATAGCGCCGGCCGGCGCTGAGCTCGCGCTCCAGCGCGGTGGCCACGGCATAGACCACGGTCTTCTCGTGCATGCCCGAGGCGCCGGTGGTCCCCGGGTCGGCGCCGCCATGGCCGGGGTCGAGCGCGATGACCTTCAGGCGCGGCGCCGGCTTCGGCTTCGGCTTCATGGGCGCCGTCCGCTCGGTGCGGGCAAGCGCCGGCATGGCCAGCCCTATCGAGCCACTGACCAGCACACCCAATGCCAGACGGCGCTTCAGCCCGGCCTCGTTCATGGTCGAGCTTATAAACAGATTATTCATTATAATCAATAGTCTATATTATAAACTTCATGTTCTTGTGCATGAAAACATGGATACCTCCCAGAGATTGTGTTGTGGAAATGCCATGCGCGAGCGTATGGTGAATTTGCGAACAGTCGTCGTCAGCCGGACGATCCTCAGGGGTCGGTCGGCGGCGTCGGCGGTCCGGTGCCGGAACGTCCGGCCGCTTTCACGCGGCGGGCGGTGGTCGATGCGATCACGCGGCGCCCTGTCTGGACCGGCGGCGTCATGGTGATGGCGGCTTCAACGAAACCCCGGGGCCGGCGCAGCTTTTGTCGTCTCGGGGCATCGTGACCGTCCCAGTCCTGGCGTCTGACGCCGTTCGACAGGTCGACGACACGGTGCTTGCCGGCTCCGCTCTTGGCGACGGACGTCCGCCTGATCGTTCGCACAGGTGGTCCACGCTCCGTCGCGGAGCATGGCGATGGTCAAGCGTATGCTTGTCGACGCCACGCACCCGGAAGAAACCCGGGTTGTCGTGGTGGACGGTACCAAGCTGGATGAATTCGATTTCGAAGCAGCGTCTCGCAAGCCCCTGAAGGGCAACATCTATCTTGCCAAGGTAGTGCGCATCGAGCCGTCGCTTCAGGCGGCCTTCGTGGAATATGGCGGCAACCGCCACGGCTTCCTGGCCTTCAACGAAATCCACCCCGACTACTACCAGATCCCGGTCGCCGACCGCGAAAGGCTGCTGGCCGAACAGGCCCAGCGCGGCCAGCGTCACGACGACGACGAGGACGACCGCCGTTCGCGCCGCCGCCACCGCGTCGATCGCAGCGACATCGAGGACGCCGACGAACAGCGCGCCCTGCTCTCCGGCGTCGCGCCCGTCGAGCCGGCCGAGGCCACCGAGCCGCACCTCGCCGAGACGGCCGGTGCCGATGTCGGCATCATCGGCGCGCCGGAAGCGACCGCTCCCCTGCCCGAGCCGGAAGCCCAGCCCGAACCCGTGATCGAGGCCGCGCCGGCGGCCGAGCCCGAGCCCACGCCCGAGCCCGTGACCGGCGCGATCGCCGCCTCGGTGGCGACCGACGCCATCACCGGCCCGGCCTTCGAGGACGACAAGCCGGCGGAGACGGACGCCGCGCCTGAGACCATCGACGCCAGCGAAGCCGGCGAGACGATCGAGGCGGCGTCGAACGGCGACGCCGCGGTCGACCCGGCCGATGCGCCGCAGCCCGAGATCCCGGTCGAGGTGCTGGGTGGTGACGATTACGAGCCGCGCCCGCGCCGCTCGCCGCCGCCGCGCCAGTACAAGATCCAGGAAGTCATCAAGCGTCGGCAGATCCTGCTGGTGCAGGTCGTCAAGGAAGAGCGCGGCAACAAGGGCGCGGCGCTCACCACCTACCTGTCGCTCGCCGGCCGCTACGCCGTGCTGATGCCGAATGCCGGCCGGGGCGGCGGTATCTCGCGCAAGATCACCAACGCCGCCGACCGCAAGCGCATGAAGGAGATGCTGGCGGAGCTCGACGTGCCGCAGGGCATGGGCGTGATCCTGCGCACCGCCGGTCTCGAGCGCTCGAAGCCCGAGGTGCGGCGCGACTACGACTACCTGATGCGCCTGTGGGACAGCATCCGCGAGTTGACCCTGAAGTCGACGGCGCCGGCGATGATCTACGAGTAAGGCGACATCATCAAGCGTTCGATCCGCGACCTCTACAACTCCGACATCGAGGAGATCTGGGTCGAGGGCGACGAGGGCTTCAACCTGGCGCAGGATTTCATGCGCCAGCTGATTCCGTCGCAGGCCGGCCGCATCAAGCTCTACGACGACTCCATCCCGCTGTTCCATCGCTACCAGGTCGAATCGGCGCTCGACGCCATGCACTCGCCCTCGGTGCAGCTCAGGACCGGCGCCTACATCGTCATCAACCCGACCGAGGCGCTGGTCGCCATCGACGTCAACTCGGGCCGCGCCACCAAGGAGCGCAACATCGAGGAGACGGCGCTGCGCACCAACCTCGAGGCGGCGGAAGAGATCGCCCGCCAGGTGCGCCTGCGCGACCTCGCCGGCCTGGTGGTGATCGACTTCATCGACATGGAGGAGAGCAAGCACCAGCAGCAGGTCGAGCGCCGGCTGAAGGAGGCGATGCGCTCCGACCGCGCGCGCATCCAGATCGGCCGCATCTCGCCCTTCGGCCTGCTCGAGCTGTCGCGCCAGCGCCTGCGCCCCAGCCTGCTGGAGAACTCCACCGAGATCTGCCCGCATTGCGAGGGCACCGGCCGCATCCGCTCCGTCGAGTCGACCGCGATGCACGTGCTGCGCGGCATCGAGGAGGAAGGCATCCGCCGGCGCGCCAGCGAGATCGTGGTCAGCGTGCCGACGCCGGTGGCGCTCTACATCCTCAACCACAAGCGCGCCAACATCGCCGAGGCCGAGGAGCGCTACGGCTTCCGCGTGCTGATCGTCGGCGACGACGAGCTGATTCCGCCGCATTACGACATCGAGCGCACCCGCGCGCGCGCCGGCGGCGACCAGCAACCGCAGCCGCAGGCCCGCCTCACCGCCTCGGCTGCGTATGACGAGTACGAGGACCTGCCCGAGGGCGAGGAAGCCGACGCCGCCGTGTCGGCCGATGGCGCCGAGGGCGACGATGATGACGGCAACCGCCGCCGGCGTCGTC
This sequence comes from uncultured Rhizobiaceae bacterium, assembly GCA_964398335.1. Lineage (GTDB taxonomy): Bacteria > Pseudomonadota > Alphaproteobacteria > Reyranellales > Reyranellaceae > JAFAZJ01. The sequence continues at coordinate 6,216 of CAYNOF010000277.1, read as the reverse complement.
GCCGTCGCCGCCGCAGCGGCCGTCGCGACGAGCAGAACGGCGAGCCGATGGCCGCCGCGCCCGATGACGGCGAGCCCGATGGCGCGCATGCCGCGCCGCCCGCCAACGGCGAGGATCGCGAGCCTGTCGAAGCCGGCGCCGACGAGGTCGATGGCGCACGCGCCGACGAAGGCGGGCCGGACGAAGGCAGCGACGAGCACCGTCGCCGCCGTCGCGGCCGTCGCGGCGGTCGTGGTCGCCGTCGCGATCGCGAAGAGGGCGGCGAGCCGCTCGAGGAAGCACATGCCGGCGCGCCGCCGGCGGAGCACGACGAGGAGCCGGCCACGCCCTTCGTGCCGGTGCCCGTCGAAGCCCCGCCCGCGGCGCCGCAGCCGATTGTCATCACCGCCCCGCCGGTGAGCGAACCCCCGCAACCCACCGGCGGCACCGCCGCCGCGACGCCGACGCCGGCGATCACGCCGGAGCCGGCGCCCGAACCGCCGCCCGCACCGGTGATCCCGGCGACCTCGGTCGAGGCGCCGCCGGACAAGCCCAAGCGCGGCTGGTGGTCGCGCATGACCGGCGGCTGATACCCCGGAGCGCGGGCGTCCCAAAGACACGAGGATCCATGTTTCGTCGACACTTCGTGTACGGCGCGGGCGCCGCATCGCTGCTGCTCGCGCGCGGCGCCGCCGCGCAGGGCACCGACTATCCCACCAACACGATCAGGATCATCGTGCCCTTCGCCGCCGGCTCGGCGACGGACAACGGCGCGCGGCACATCGCCGATCGCCTGAGCAAGGCGTGGAAGGTCGGCGTCGTGGTCGACAACAAGCCCGGTGCCAACAGCTTCATCGGCGCGCAGGCGGCGCAGCAATCGAAGCCCGACGGCTACACGATCTTCGTCACCTCGAACACCGCGATGGCCTCGAACGTCGCGCTGTTCAAGTCCCTGCCCTACGATCCGATCGAGGGCTTCGAGCCGATCTCGCTGATCGGCTACGCGCCGGTCTTCCTGCTGGCGCATCCCTCGCTCGAGGCGAAGACCGTGCAGGAGCTGATCGCGCTGGCCAAGGCCAGGCCGGGCAAGCTGAACTGGGGCGCCGGCAGCGCCTCGACGCGCATCGCCGGCGAGATGCTGCGCGCCAAGACCGGCATCGACGTCACCTACGTGCCCTATCGCAGCACGCCGCTGGCGCTGCAGGACCTGATGGCCGGGCACCTGAATTTCAGCTTCGGCGATCCGGTGACCAGCACGCCGCAGATCAAGGCCGGCACGGTGAAGTGCCTGGGCGTCACCAACAACGGCCGCTATCCCCTGACGCCCGACATCCCGACCATGATCGAGCAGGGCATCCCGGGCTACGAGCTGTCGTCGTGGACCGCCGTCTTCGTGCCCAAGGGCCTGCCGCGGCCGATCTACGACAAGCTGCGCGCCGAGGTGGTGAAGGCGATCAGCGATCCCGAGTACATCGAGACCCAGGCCCGCAACGGCTCGGTGATCAAGCCGACCACGCCCGACGAGATGCGCAAGATCCAGCTCGAGGAAATCCGCATCTACCGCGAGATCATGAAGGCTGCCGGCATCGAGCCGGAGTGATCGCCTACGAACTCGGCGATTCGAAGTTCAGCTCGACGCCGACACCATCGGGGTCGAACAGGAAGAGCTGGGCCGCGCCGGTGCGCGGGATGATGTTCTCGCGGAACTCAACGCCCTTGTCGCGCAGGCGCTGGCGCATGGCGTCGAAGCCGGTCGCGGCGAAGGCGATGTGGTCGAGCCGGCCCGTGTCGTCCATCTTCATGCCCGCCGGCCGTACCTTGACGCCCGGCCTGGGCTGGCGTGGCCCCAGCAGATGCACGGTCGGCACGCCGCCGGAGTAGAGCCAGTAGCCAGGGAAGCCGAGCGGCGGCCGGTCGCCGTCTTCCAGCCCCAGCACGTCGATGTAGAAGTTCTTCGTCGCCTCGAGATCGACCGGCTCGATGGTGTAGTGCTGCAGCAATCCAAGACCCATGTCGCGCCTCCCTAGGCGAAGGTCAGATCGGGCTCGCCGCCCATCAGGTAGAACCCGACATTCTCCAGGTGCGACAGCCGTCCCTGGACCTGCTGCGTCACCGTGTTGATGTCGCGAAAGCGTCGCTCGTAGGCATTGTCGTGGAAGATCGCGGTGGCACCGGCGGCGTGATAGATGAAGTGCGAGACCTCGCGCGCCTGCTGGATGGCGTAGGTCGTCACCATGCGCAGCTGCATGCGCTGCGGGATGGTGAACTCGCCGGTCTTCTGCACCTCGGCCCACACCTCGCGCACGCTCTGCAGCAGCAGCGAGCGGGCCGCCTGCAGCCTGGCCTCTGACTGGCCGACGCCCAGTTGCACCACGTTGTTGTCGCGCAGCGGGCTCTTCACGCCGCGCGGATACTTGTCGCGCGCGAAGGTCGTGAAGGTGTCGAGCATCGTGCGGGCCGCGCCCAGCGCCACGCCGGAGAAGCCGATGGCGTAGAGGAACATCGCCGACATCCGGTACAGCGGCCCGTTCTCGCGCCGCTCGCGCGTGTGCTCGCGGGTGATCGAATGATCGTTGCGGACGTAATGGTCGGTGAGCGCGAACTGGTCGCTCGCCGTGCCGCGCAGGCCGATCACGTTCCAGATGTCGGTCCACTGCACCTCCCCCGTCGGCATGAGGAAGACGCGCGCCACCTGACGCCCGTTGGAATCGCGGATCGGCGTGCCATCGGCGGCGAACAGCGGGCAATCGGCGCCGATCCATGTCGCGTGCCGGCCGCCCGAGGCGAAGGCCCAGGTACCGGTGACACGATAGCCGTCGGGCCCGTCGGCCACCGCCTTGACCTTCGGCCCCGGCCCCCAGGCCAGCACCGAATTGGGCGCACCGAAGATCTCCTTCGCCACGTCGAGCGGAAGATAGGCCGCCGACATCGCGCAGCCATTGCCCTGGCACAGGCACCAGGCGGTGCTGGCATCGGCGCTGGCGATGCGCTCGACGACGCGGAAGAAGGTCTCGGGATCGACCTCCTCGCCGTCGACCGAACGCGGCAACAGCATGCGGAACAGCCGCGCCTGGTGCATCGCCTGCAGCACGTCGGGCACGATGCGCCGCTCGGCCTCGATGCGCGGCGCCGCCGCCTCGATCATCGGCGCCAGCGCCTCCGCCTTCTCGATCAACTCGGTGCGCAGACGTCCGATGCCGGCGTGCATGTCCATGGGAAGACTCCCTAGGCGGCGACCTTGCTGGCGGTCAGCGACGGCCACATGGCGTCGGGCCCGGCCTCGCACATCGCGCGGCCCAGCTTGGCGCCCCAGAACGACTCGCTGCCGTAGTCCCGGCGCCAGACCCAGAGGCGGCGCGTGTAGTGATGCAGGATGTGCTCGTAGGTGAAGCCCATCGCGCCCATCGAATGGTACGCGATGGCGCAGATCTTGTGCGCCGCGTCGCTCGCCTGGGTCTTGGCCGCCCAGATCGCGAAGCTGCCGTCGCCCTCCTCCGCGTCGCGCGCCGCGGTGCGTGCCGCCGCCGCGACCGCCGCGACATAGGTCGAGAGCTCGGCCAGCATGTGCTGGATCGCCTGGAAGGTGCTGATCGAGCGGCCGAACTGGGTGCGCTCCTTCGAGTACTGCGTGGTGATCGCCAGGATGCGATCGGCCGCGCCGGTCATCTGGTTGGTGCGCGCCAGCGCCGCCAGCTCCAGCGCGCGCTCCGGCGAAACCTTCGAGGCCGCCGAGGCACTGGCCGCGGCGTTGTCGAACGTCACGTCGTCATAGGGCTCGCCGGTCTGGCCCTGCTTGGGGTCGATCTTCACCGCGGCCTTCGGGACAATCGCGACCTCGCCCGACGCGACGACGACGATGTTGTCGCACACCGACGCGAACGCGACCCGCTTCGCCTTGCCCGAGACCTTGCCGCCGGCGATGCGGATCGGCGCCGTCGAGTCGGAGATCACCAGCGCCAGCGGCCCCGACGGCGGCGTCAGCCCCGCCTCGCCGGCGATCATCGCGCCCAGGCCGGTCTCGGCCAGCGGCAGCGGCACCGCGTTGCGGCCCGCCTCGCGCAGCACGGCCATCAGGTCGCCGATATTGCCGCCGGCGCCACCGGCACTCTCCGGCACCGCCGCCCAGGGCAGGCCGGTCTCCTCGACCTGCTTCCACAGATCGGCCGGCCAGGTGCCCTTCTCGAAGGCATTGATGATCTCGCGCGTGGCCTGCTCGCTGAACAGCCGCGACGCGGTTTCCACGAACATGTCGCGGGTTTCGTTCTCGCTCATCTCGTTCTTCCTTCAGCCCCGCCTCACCCTGAGGAGCACCCGCAGGGCGCGTCTCGAAGGGTGGGCCACCAACTCGTTGTCGCCCATGCTTCGAGACGGCCGCTGCGCGGCCTCCTCAGCATGAGGCCGTTGTCGTTTCACCGCAGGCCCAGCCCGCGCGCGATGATGCCGCGCAGGATCTGCGTCGTGCCGCCCTGGATCGAGTAGGCCGGTGCCGCGAGCGTCGCCATCTGGCAGACGTCGAGGAACTCCTGGATGTCGTTCTCGTCGGCCGCCTCGGACTCGCCCAGCACGCGCGCGATCTCCGGCAGGTCCTGCTGGAAATGCGTACCGAGGTCCTTGGTCACCGACGACTCGACAGCCGGCGACTTGCCGGCCTGCAGCATGCCGGCGACCGACAGCGACATCTGCCGCAGGCTCCACACGCGGGCCGCCAGCTTGCCGATCACCTCCTGCGCGTGATGGCCGGGCTGACGGCCGACGATGCGGATCAGCTCCTTCAGCACATGGTTGTTGGTCAGGATGCGCTCGGGGCCGCTGCGCTCGTAGGCGAGTTCGCCGGTGACCTGCAGCCAGCCATCGCCCTCCTCGCCCAGCATCATCGAGTCGGGCACGAAGCAGTCGCGGAAAACGACCTCGTTCCAGTCGTGCTTGCCGTTGAGGTTGATGATCGGCCGGATGGTGATGCCCGGCGACTTCAGGTCGATCACCAGCTGGCTGAGACCGCGATGGCGATCCTCGCGCTGGCCGCTGGTGCGCAGCAGGGTGATCGCATAGTGCGAGCGATGGGCGCCGCTGGTCCAGATCTTGGTGCCGTTGACGCGCCAGCCGCCCTCGACCTTGTCGGCGCGGGTGCGCACCGAGGCGAGGTCGGAGCCGGAGTCGGGCTCGCTCATGCCGATGGCGAAGAAGCACTCGCCCTTGACGATGCGCGGCAGGATCGAGTCCTTCATCTCCTCGCTGCCGTAGCGCAGGATGTTGGGGCCGCTCTGGCGGTCGGCGACCCAGTGCGAGCCGGCCGGCGCGCCATTGGCCAGCAGCTCCTCGGTGATCACGTAGCGGTGCAGGAAGCTCTTCTCGGCGCCGCCATATTTCTTCGGCCAGGTGATGCCGATCCAGCCCTTGGCGCCCATCGCCTTGCTGAATTCCGGCGAGCGGCTGTTCCAGCTCTTGAAGCGCTCGCCCGCGGTCAAGGTGGGCAGGATGCCTTTCAGGAAGGCCCGCACCTCCGTCCGCAATTCCTCCGCGTCCGGTGGCAGGCGGAACGGCGGAAAATCGAGCGTCGGCATCATGTCAGGCTTCCTCCCAACTAATTACGGTACTCTGGCGTTGGACTGACGGCGTTGTTCCGATAATCCTAGACGCCGACCGCTCAAAGTAAACGCGGATTCACGTCAGGAGGAATGCGGTGGCGGACAGGCTGCTTTACGAGAAGAAGGACAACATCGTCACGCTGACGCTGAACGACCCCGATGTTCGCAATGCGATCTCCGACGAGGAGATGATCAGCGCCATCGTCGATGCCCTTCAGCGCATCAACGCAGACTACGAGGTGCGCTGCGCCATCCTCACCGGCGCCGGCACGGCCTTCAGCTCGGGCGGCAACGTCAAGAACATGCAGAGCCACCAGGGCATGTTCTCGGGTGGCGTCTACAACGTGCGCGTCGGCTACCAGCGCGGCATCCAGCGCATCCCGATGGCGATGTACGAGCTCGAAGTGCCGATCATCGCCGCCGTCAACGGCCACGCCATCGGCGCCGGCTGCGACCTCGCCTGCATGTGCGACATCCGCATCGCGGCCAAGAGCGCGCGCTTCGCCGAGAGCTTCGTGAAATTAGGCATCATCCCCGGCGACGGCGGCGCCTGGTTCCTGCCGCGCGCCGTCGGCATGTCCAACGCCATGCTGATGGCCTTCACCGGCGAGGCGTTCACCGGCGAGCAGGCCGTCGAGATGGGCCTCGCCTC
>CAYNOF010000276.1:0-7445 GCA_964398335.1 uncultured Rhizobiaceae bacterium | reverse complement strand
CGCCACGAAAATGCGCTCGACCGGGCAGGGGATGCCCTTGGTATCGAGGAACGACACCAGCGCTTCGCCCACGCCCAGCTCGACGATCGCCTTGCTGGCATCGAAGCTGTCGTTGGTGCGAAAGGTCTGCGCCGCGGTCCTCACCGCCTTCTGGTCCTTGGGCGTGAAGGCGCGCAGCGCATGCTGCACACGGTTGCCGAGCTGGCCCAGCACCGTCTCCGGCACGTCGAGCGGGTTCTGGGTGATGAAGTAGACGCCGACGCCCTTGGAACGGATCAGGCGCACCACCTGCTCGATCTTGTCGATCAGCGCCTTGGGCGCATCGTCGAACAGCAGATGCGCCTCGTCGAAGAAGAACACGAATTTCGGCCGGTCGAGATCGCCGACCTCGGGCATGATCTGGAACAGCTCCGACAGCATCCACAGCAGGAAGGTGGCGTACAGCCGCGGGTTCTGCATCAGCCGGTCGGCGGCCAGCACGTTGATATAGCCGAAGTTGCTGGGATCGCGCCGGATCATGTCGCGCAGGTCGAGCGCCGGCTCGCCGAAGAAATGCTCGCCGCCCTGCTGCTCCAGCACCAGCAGCGCGCGCTGGATCGCGCCGACGCTCGCCTTGGTGACGTTGCCGTACTGCGTGGTGAGCTGCCCGGCGTTCTCGCCGCACCATTGCAGCAGCGCGGTCAGGTCCTTGAAGTCGAGCAGCAGCAGGCCCTGCTCGTCGGCGATCTTGAAGACGATGTTCAGCACACCTTCCTGCGTGGCATTGAGATCGAGCAGGCGGGCCATCAGCAGCGGGCCGATCTCCGACGCGGTCGTGCGCACCGGATGGCCCTTCTCGCCGAACAGGTCCCAGAACACGACCGGGAAGGCGCGGCCGGTGTAGCCGTCGATGTTGAGCTGCTTGGCCCGTTCGATGGCGCGCGGATTGTCGCCGCCCTTCTGCGAAATGCCGGCGAGGTCGCCTTTGACGTCGGCCATGAACACCGGCACGCCGTAAGCGGCGAAGCCCTCGGCGATGGTTTGCAGGGTCACGGTCTTGCCGGTGCCGGTGGCGCCGGCGATCAGGCCGTGGCGATTGCCGTATTTCAGCAGCAGGAACTCGTCGCTCTTGCCCGCGCCCACGAAGATCGAGAGTTCGTCGCTCATGGAGTCCCTGGTTCCCTGTCCCGCATGGCGGCAGTAAACCAGATCGGGGGCGGGAGGGTCCAATGCTTGGTCATCTGTCGTTCGGCGTCGAAGACCTGACGCACGCCGCGACGTTCTACGATGCCGTCATGGCGCCGATCGGCTGGGTCAGGGTCTGGGACAGCCCGAAAGGCGTCGGCTATGGGCCGCCGGGCAAGGGCGACAAGCTGGCGTTGTTTGCGCGGCCGGGACAGGTCGTCGCGCCGGGCGCCGGCTTCCATCTCGCCTTCGATGCGCCCGATCGCGCCGCGGTCGATGCCTTCCACGCAGCGGCCGTGGCGCATGGCGGCCACGACCTCGGCGCGCCCGGCTTGCGCCCGCAGTATGGGCCGACATACTACGCGGCCTTCGTGCTCGACCCTGACGGCTACAAGATCGAAGCGGTGCACCAATGACCGGCACACCCCTGGAGATGCCGCGCCTGCTGCTGGCGGTGATCGGCGACGAGATCAGCCCGTCGCTCGACGACATGATCGATTTCTGCGTCGAGAACAACGTCAGCCGGCTGGAGATGCGCACCGTCGGCGGCCGCAACCTCCTGGGCATGGAACTCGACGAGATCGCCGAGATCGCCTCGCGCATCCACCAGGCGCGGATTACCGTGCCGAGCTTCATCTCGCCGGTGCTGAAATGGCCGGCGCCGGGGCAGACCCCCAAGGGCGGCAAGGTCGATTTCGCCTTCGATCCGGACTCGTGTCCGACCGGCGATCCGTTCCAGCACGCCTTCGACATCTGCATCATGCTGGGCGCGACGCGCCTGCGCATCTTCAGCTGGCTGAGATACGACGACTACCAGCCGGGCGATCTCGCCGGCCCGCTGGGCCAGCTCTGTGACCTCGGCGACGAGTACGGTGTCGACCTGCAGGTCGAGAACGAGTCGGTGTGCAATGTCGGCTCGCTCGACGAGCTCGATGCGCTGATGAAGACGTTCTCGCATCGCCGTATCCGGCCCCTGGTCGATATCAGCAACGCCTATGGCCTGGGCGCGCCGCCCAGCATGGAGACTTTCAAGTCCCTGGCGCCGCGCACCGATCATATCTCGCTGAAGGATCGCAAGATCGCCGAGCGCAAGACCGTGCCGATCGGCCAGGGCGATGTGCCGTTCGACAAGGTGCTGCCGGTGCTGCTGGCCGGCACCAAGTCGCGCGAGGTGCTGGCCTCGATCGAGACCCACGTGCCCAGCGACCCGCGCAACGCCACCCGCCAGAACGTGCACGCGCTGCGCCACCTTGCCGAGCATCTCGGCGTCGAGATCACCTGATTGGGGCCGCCGGCGGTTCCAGGGTCAGCGTCGTTTCGCCTCCTCGCGCTCCGGCCCGCAGAGCAGGTCGATGCCGGCGCCGGCAATGGCGCGCAGCATGTTCTCGGGATCGCCGGCGCGCGAGCGCAGCGCCAGCGTGTGCAGCACCGCGGAAGCCACGCTGGCAAGCGCGGCGGGATCGGAATCGGCCGCGATCTCGCCCTTGCGGCGCGCCTGCTCGAACCGCGCCTCGAACAGGCTGTCGTAGAGCCTGAGCCCTTCGCGCAGGCGCTTGCGGACCTCGGGATCCTCGACCGACTCGGTCGCGGCCGTACCGATCAGAAAGCAGCCGCGCGCTGTCTGGTCGGCCGGCAGATAGAACTGCAACGCCGTGTCGTAGACGCGCCGCAATCCCTCACGCAGCGATAGCTGCGGCTTCAACGCCTCGACCATCGCGACACGGCCGGCCTCGGTGTAGCGCTCGAGCGTCGCGAGATAGAGCGCGTGCTTGTCGCCGAAGGCGCCGTACAGGCTGGGCTTGTTCATGCCCGTCGCCGCCGTCAGGTCATCGAGCGACGTCGCCGAGTAACCGGCGCGCCAGAACGCCGCCGTGGCGCGGTCCATGGCGCGGTCGGGGTCATAGGCGCGCGGACGGCCGCGCGGACGCTTCGCTTCTTTTTTTACCATATGGGACAAAAATCGTTGACTCCAGTTATTTATATCCTCAATAGTACAAAAATCAATCCAGGAGGGTCCACCGATGAATCTCTATTTCGCTCCCATGGCCTGTTCGCTGGCCAGCCGCATCACCGCCTACGAGGCTGATGCCGGCATCGACTTCACGCAGGTCGACACGCGGCGCAAGAAGGTCTCGGACGGTTCGGATTTCTTCACCGTGAATCCGATGGGGCAGGTGCCGGCGCTGCGGCTCGACGATGGCTCGATCCTCACCGAGAACACGGCGGTGTTGCCGTATCTCGCCGATCGCTTCCCGGAATCCGGGCTGATGCCGGCGGCGGGCGACGAGCGGGCGCGGGCGCAGCAATGGCTCGGCTTCATCACCACCGAGCTGCACAAGGCGCTGTTCGTGCCGCTGCTCGATCGCCAGTCGCCCGAGGCGATGAAGGACTATGTGCGCAGCAAGGCCGATCTGCGCCTGGGCCTGCTGCAGAACCATCTCGATGGCCGCGCGTTCGTGCTCGACCACTTCACCATCGTCGATGCGTATCTCACGACGGTGCTGAACTGGGCGCCTTACGCCGGTGTCGATCTCGCCGCCTGGCCGGCGGTGCAGGCCTATCATCAGCGCATGCTCAAGCGCCCCGCCGTCGCCCGTGCTCTGGGCGAGGAATTCGCGCTCTACAAGGCGGAGCAGGCCAAGGCGGCGGCGTAGCTACGCCGGCGTGATGGCGTAGCCGGCGCGGGGGAAATGCACGACCAGCTCGCCGGCTTTGTCGTCGGTGCGGCGCACGGCGATCTCGTGGGCGTTGAGCGTCACGAGCTCGCCGCGCACCGGGACCTTGCCGGTGTCGTCGGGGGTGACCGCGACCTTGGTGCCGGCCTTCAGGCCGCTGGCGTCGACACCGCCGGCTTGTCGGGTGTCGCGGCGCGCGCGATCTCGAGCGCATCGGGCCCTGTGATCTCGCTGTTCACGCCGTGGCCGAAGCGCGCCATGCGGGTCGCCCATTCGCCGAGCAGCGGCAGGCGATCGAGCGGCGAGGCGGTGGGCGACAAGCGCTGGCGCACGAACCACACCGGATTGTAGACCGCGACGTCGGCCAGGGTCGGCATGTCGCCCAGCAGATAGGGGCGCTTGTCGGCCAGCATCGCCTCGGCGTGCGAGAGGCCGGCATAGAACTGGTCGCGCACGAAGGGGGTCATGGCCTTCAGCGCCGCTGCGTCGAAATTGCGACCGGAGAACTCGCTGCGGTCCTTCTTGAACGCCTCGGGCAGCTGATCGCCGATCTGGCCCATGACGACGCCGACGCCCGCCCAGAACAGGGTGCGATCGGCCCAGAAGGACAGTGCCTCGGCCACGCCCTCGAGTCCGGCCGGCTTCAGCGGCATGGGCGCGAAGCGGCGGTCGATCTCGCGCATGATGATCTGCGTGTCGCAGTAGATGTCGGCGCCGACCTGCATCACCGGCGTCTTGCGGTAGCCGCCGGTGAGCGGCATCAGGTCGGGCTTGGGCATGATGTTGGGGATGATCACCGACTTCCAGGTCAGGCCCTTGATCCCGAAGGCCAGGCGCGTCTTCTCGGCATAGGGCGAGGTCGGGTAGTGGTGCAGGACGATATCGGCCATGGCTCGGGTTCCGCTGTGATCTCGCTCGGTTACGACCTTAGAGGCCATCCGGGATGCAAACGAGCGGCGATTGACTCAAGCGCCGCACGGCCTCACATGAGAGGATCCGACCGTGGAGATCGCGCATGGCTGCCGCGCCGCAAGCCTCGCCCGCTGCCAATACCAAGACCCTGGTGCTCACCGGCGCCAGCCGCGGCATCGGTCACGCCACCGTGAAGCGCTTCGGCGTGGCCGGCTGGCGCATCATCACCATCTCGCGCCAGCCCTTCAGCGCGCTCTGCCCGTGGCCGGGCGCCGGCCAGAACCATGTGCAGCTCGACCTCGCCGACCCGGTCGATATCGGCCGCGGCGTCGAGATGATCCGCGCCAAGCTGGGCGACGGCAAGCTCGACGCCCTGGTCAACAACGCGGCGATCTCGCCCAAGGGCCCGGGCGGCGAGCGCCTGGGCGCGGTCGATACGCCCTTCGACCTCTGGCAGCATGTCTTCAACGTGAACTTCTTCGCGCCCGTGATGCTGGCGCGCGGCCTGATCGATGAGCTGTCGGCGGCCAAGGGCTGCGTCGTGAACGTCACCTCGATCGCCGGCTCGCGCGTGCATCCCTTCGCCGGCACGGCTTACGCGACGTCGAAAGCGGCGCTGGCGGCGCTGACCCGCGAGATGGCGCATGATTTCGGCCCGCGCGGCATCCGCGTCAACGCCATCGCGCCAGGCGAGATCGATACGGCGATTCTGTCGCCCGGCACCGACAAGATCGTCGCCGAGCAGATCCCGATGCGCCGCCTGGGCACGACCGACGAGGTCGCCGACGTGATCCATTTTCTCTGCGAATCGGGCTCGTCCTATGTCTCGGGCGCCGAGATCCAGATCAACGGCGGCCAGCACGTCTGACCGGGAGCGTCGGCGCCCCGGTCAAGCTTTTGCGTCACCGTCGGTCCCGTTGGCTTCGGGTGTTTCCTGTCGCAGGGTGACGCTGACCTCGACCTCCATGCCCTGGAAGTCCTCGGTGGCGCCCTCCCACGAGCCGTTGACCGGCGAGGCCTGCTGCGGTTCGCGCACGATGGCGACGGGGATCAGCTCGGCATCGCTCTTCAGCGCATTCGTCGGGTCGAAATGCGTCCAGCCGGCGCCGGGGATGTAGACCTGCACCCAGGCATGCGTGGCGCCGCCGCCGATCGCCTGCGGCCCGTCATTCGCCGCCGGATCACGCGCGCGGTCGTAGATGTAGCCGCTGACGAAGCGCGCGGCGAGGCCGAGGCTGCGCGCGCCTTCCATCATCAGATAGGCGAAGTCGCGGCAGGTGCCGCTCTTGTTCTGCAGCGTCTCGAGCGGGCTTTGCGTGCCATAGGCATCTCGCCCCTGGTACTCGAACCCGTTCTTGATCGCCGCGGTCATGGCGTTGAGCACCTGCAGCGTCTCGGGCAGCGCGCCGCCGTTCTCCGGCATCACCAGGAAGCCCTTGGCCCATTGGTCGATGACGTGATCGGGATCGGCCACGTGGCGTTCCTGCAGGCCGGCGAGGTCGCGGATCTCTTCCGCCGAATAGGCCAGCGGCAGGGTGCGCGCGTGCTCCGCGACCAGATGCTCGACCTGCGCGAAGGGGAAGCGCTCGACATCGAGCGTGCTGTCGATCGTCAACTCGGCCGAGGGCTCGCTGAAATCGACCAGCGCCACGCTGTTGCCGAAGACATCGTACTGCCACAGCATCGCGCCCGGCGGCGTCAGCCCGAGCGAGGCCTCGTGCAGCTTCATCTCGTGGCTGTCGCGCGGGCGGATCATCAGGCGATGGCGCCCCAAGGTGACGGGCTTGGCGTAGCGATAGGTCGTCTTGTGCCGCAAAAGGAAGCGCATGGTCAGGGCGAACGAATCTGGTGCTTCATCAGTTCCTTGCCCAACTGGCCCGAGACGAACAGGCCGAACATCCTGTAGTCGCTGACCAGCGACCAGACCGGATAGGTGAAGGTCGCCGGCCGGTTCTTCTCGACGAAGAAATGCGCGATCCAGGCCGGCGCGTAGCCGAACACCGGCACCGCCAGCAGCCACCACCAGTGCTGGGCGGCGATCGCCCAGACCAGGCAGAGCGGCGCCAGGATCGTGCCGATGTAGTGGATGGCGCGCGTCTGCGGCCTGGCGTGCTCGCGCAGATAGAACGGCCAGAACTCGGCGTAGGTCTGCAGCTTGCTGGCCATCCTCGTCCTCTTGAATCTCCCGCCGTTCACTAGCACACGGCCGCCGCCGGCGTGGATCTGAGACCAGGTGTTGACATGAGACTATCGTCTCATTATAAGTCCATCGTATCAGAACGGAGGGGCGACGATGGCAATGACGCGGGCGGAAATGGATCGTCGGATGGACGAGCATTTCGGTTTCGAGGCCGCCGACAACATCGAGGGCGTGCTGAAGACCCTGGCGCCCGACGTCGAGCACGACGTGGTCGGCTGGCCGACCGGGCCGGCGCATGGCCGTGATGGCGCGCGGCCGTTCTACGATGCGCTGTTCGCCGATCTCTCCGACGGCAAGGTCGAGTGCCTGCGCCGCTTCTACGGCGAGGATTTCCTGGTCGACGAATCGCTGTGGCGCGGCAAGGCGCCGGGGAGGCCATTTGGACTCGAAGGGCGAGGGCGTCCGCTGGAATTTCGGATGTTGCATGTACTCGAGTTCGCGGAAAGCGGACAGATCGCGCGTGAAAACGTATGGGTCGATCTCGCGGCGATCAT
>CAYNOF010000275.1:0-3890 GCA_964398335.1 uncultured Rhizobiaceae bacterium | reverse complement strand
CGAAGAAGGTCAAGCCGGCCGAGCTGTCGGCACAGGCCGCGGCGGCGATCGAGAGGACCAATCCCAGGCTCAGCGCCGTGGTCGAAGTGTTCGACGACGTCGTCGCCGATCCGCTGAAGGACGGCCTGAACGGCGGCGGCGCCTTCGCCGGCGTGCCCTACCTGATGAAGGATCTCGGGCCGACGATGAAGGGCCGGCTGCAGGAGATGGGCTCCAAGCTGCTGCGCGGCAATCGCGCGGCGGCCGACACCTATCTCACCGGCCGCATCCGCAACGCCGGCCTCAACATCATGGGCCGCACGACGACGCCGGAATTCGGCTGCTGCTCCTCGGCGGAGAATCCCGAGATCTACGTCACGCGCAATCCCTGGGACACCGACTTCACCACGCTCGGCTCGTCGGCCGGTACGGCGGCGATGGTGGCCTGCGGTGCGGTGCCGATCGCCCATGCCTCCGACGGCGGCGGCTCGATCCGCCTGCCGGCCGGCGCCAACGGCAATATCGGGCTCAAGCCCTCGCGCGGCGTGTTCTCGCTCTCGCCGATGGCCTCGGACCTCAGCGGCCTGGTGTCGACCCAGGGCTGCCACACGCGCTCGGTGCGCGACACCGCGGTGTTCTTCGACCAGTGCCGCGGCGGCGCGCCGGGCGAGTTCATGCCGTTCTGGCAGCCGGCGGAACCCTACGCGCAGCTGATCAAGCGCGATCCCGGCCGGCTGAAGATCGCGCTGTCGCACGAGTGGGGCGACTACAAGGCCATCCCGCATTTCGTGAAGGAGCTGGAGCGCGTCGGCAAGGTCCTCGAAGGGCTGGGCCACACCGTCGACTGGGCATTGCCGCAGGTCGACCTGCGCGCGGCCTTCGCGGCGCAGACCGCCTGCTACATCAGCAATTTCGCGCAGACGATCGCCAACCTGCTGGCGCCGCGCGGGCTCGACAAGCCGCCGGCGGACCTGGTCGAGCCGATCAACATCCGCATCTGGGAAGCCGGCATCAACTACAGCTACAGCGAACGCGCGCGCATGCAGGCGGTGTTCAACACCACCTCGCGCGGCTTCGGCGCCTTCTTCGAGGAGTGGGACATCATCCTCACGCCGGTCATGGCGCTGCCGACGCCGCGCGTCGGCACGAAGGAGTACCTCACCATCAGCGACAACCCGTCGGTGCACGACTGGTTCGCCAATCTGTGGCGCATCTTCGCCTATACGCCGCTGGCCAATCTCTGCGGCATCCCCGGCATCTCGCTGCCGCTGGCAACGCAGGAGAACGGCCTGCCGCTGGGCATCCAGGCCCAGGCGAAGCAGGGCAATGACGGATTGCTGCTGCAGCTCGCCGCGCAGATCGAGCGTGCGATCGGCGGCAGATGGACCGATGGCCGCCGGCCGCCGGTGCACGTGACGGCGGGATGATCGGCCCTGGCTTGCCGGGCCGACGTGACGCATGGCATGTGTTTTGCTGCGTACGCGTGAGTCCTCAAGGTGCTCGAGACCGGAGAACGCACATGCTGCATCGTGTATTGGCTGCCTTCGCGGTGGCGGCTGCGATTGGATCCGGAGCGGCCGCGCAGGACCTGCCGAAGAGCCAGTTCAAGGTGATCGGCCTCAACAGCCCGACGCCGGTGTCGATCTACGACGAGCTGCCGTTCTGGCGCAAGACGATCCCCGATGCATCGAAGGGCGCCATCACCGCCGACGTCACACCGCTCGACCAGATGGGCATCGACGACAAGACCATGCTGCGGCTGCTGAAGCTCGGGGTGATGGATTTCGCCGCCATGGACATCTCGAAGATGGCCGGCGACGACCCGCGCTTCGAGGCCTGCGACCTGGCCGGCCTGACGCTCGATCCCGACAAGGCGCGGGCGGCCTGTGCCGCCTATCGCGACGTGATCGACCGCCAGATGCAGAAGAACTGGAACGTCAAGCTGCTGGCGTTCGGCGGCAACACGCCCCAGGTCTTCTGGTGCCGCGAGGTGGTCTCGGGCCTGACCGGGCTCAAGGGCAAGAAGATCCGCGTGTTCAACAACACCATGCGCGACTTCCTGAGCGGCGTCGGCGGCACGGCGGTCAGCATGGCCTTCGCCGAGGTGGTGCCGGCGCTCAACAACGGCGTGGTCGATTGCGCGGTGACCGGCAGCCTGTCGGGCAACACGGCGGGCTGGGCCGAGGTGACCAAGTCGATCTATCCGATGTCGCTGGGCTGGAGCATCAACGTGCTGGCCGTCAACCTCAACACCTGGAAGCGGCTGGATCCCAAGCTGCAGGCGTTCTTCGTCGAGCAGGCCAAGGCCTACGAGGAGAAGATGTGGGCGACGATCCGCAAGACCACCGACGAGGCCGACAACTGCAACACCGGCAAGCAGCCCTGCACGATGGGCAAGCTCGCCAAGACGACGATCGTGGCCGTGAAGCCCAGCGAGATGGAGACGCACAAGAAGCTGGTCGAAGGCGCGGTGCTGGCCGGCTGGGCGAAGCGGTGCGGCGCCGAATGTGCCCGGGAGTGGAACGAGACCGTCGGCAAGGCGCTCGGCCTGAAGGCGCCGACGCCGTAGCCGGTCAGTAGCCCGCATGACGACGCTCAGGCACGTCGCGCGCTGGGGGCTGTGGGGCGGCGGCGCGCTCGTCCTGCTCGCCGCGGTGCTGATCGGCATCGACGTGCTGATGCGCAAGTTCCTCAACCGCTCGATCGGCGGGGCCGACGAGCTCGCCGGCTACGCGCTGGCGATCGGCACGGCGTGGAGCCTGGGCGCAGCGCTGCTGGACCGTGCGCATATCCGCATCGATTCGCTCTACGTGCTGTTTCCGCAGAAGCTGCGGCTGGGGCTCGATGTCGCCGGCGTCGTGCTGCTGGTCGGCTTCTTCGCCCTGACCGCCTGGCACGGGTTCGGCGTCGTCTCCCAGTCGTGGGTATCGGACTCGCGCAGCCAGTCCGCCCTCGAAACGCCGACGGTGATACCCCAGGCGATGTGGCTCGCCGGCCTTGTGGTCTTTGTCGTGATCGGTGTCCTGCTGCTGCTGCAGGCGGCGCGGCTGAGCCTCGCCGGCGATCTGCGCGGCGTCGCGCAACTGATCAGCACGCGCTCCGCCGAGGAAGAGGTCGAGGACGAGATCCGCGACCTGATCGACCGACAGGATCGCGAGCGGTAAGGCCGGGATGCTCTTCGTCACGCTCCTCATCCTGATCGGCCTGCTGGCCCTGGCGATTCCTGTCGCCGCCGGCCTCGGGATCCTCGGCCTGTCGTTGTCGGCTCTTTATTCGAAGCTGCCTCTGTCGCTGGCGATGGGCGAGGTCGCCTGGGGCACGTCGAACAACTTCCTGCTGGTGGCGATCCCGTTCTTCGTGCTGCTGGGCGAGATCCTGCTGCGCTCGGGCATGGCCGAGCGCATGTACAACGCGCTGGTCCTGTGGGTGCCGTGGCTGCCCGGCGGCCTGATGCATTCCAACATCGCGGCCTGCGCCATGTTCGCCGCCACCTCGGGCTCGAGCGTGGCCACGGCGGCCACGATCGGCACCGTGGCGCTGGGCGAGGTCGAGAAGCGCGGCTACTCCGAGCGGCTCTTCCTCGGCACCATCGCCGCCGGCGGCACGCTCGGCATCCTGATCCCGCCCTCGATCAACATGATCGTGTACGGCGTGCTCACCGAGACGTCGATTCCCAAGCTCTACCTCGCCGGCTTCCTGCCCGGCGTGGTGCTGGCCAGCCTGTTCAGCCTGACCGTGCTCGCCATCTGCCTCGTCCGCCCGTCGCTCGGCGGCAAGCCGACCGCGACCAGCTGGAGCCAGCGCATCGCCGCGCTGCCGGACCTTCTGCCGCCGCTGATCATCTTCCTGGCGGTGATCGGCTCGATCTACGCCGGCTGGGCGACGGCGACCGAATCGGCGGCGCTCGGCGT
>CAYNOF010000274.1:0-7276 GCA_964398335.1 uncultured Rhizobiaceae bacterium | reverse complement strand
TCACCGTATCTCTTGACGACTTGACGCAGTGCAACTTCGGCCATTGTTCTCAGCCCTTGGTGGCGCCGGCCGTGAGGCCCGCAATGTAGTAGTCCATCAGGAACGCGTAGATGATGAGCGGCGGCGCGGCGCCCAGCAGGGCGCCGGTCATGATCTGGCCCCAGTTGAACACGTCGCCCTTGATCAGGGTCGTGATGATGCCCACCGGCAGCACCAGCTCGCTGGTCGAGGTGGTGAACGCCAGGGGATAGAGGAACTGCGCCCACGACACGGTGAAGCAGAAGATCGTCGCGGCGATGATGCCGGGCAGCGCCACCGGGATGAAGATCTTGGTCAGCGTCTGCGTCCACGTCGCGCCGTCGATCAGGGCGGCCTCGTCGAGCTCCTTGGGGATCGAGGCGAAGTAGCCGATCATGATCCAGGTGCAGAACGGCACCGTCAGCGTCGGATACAGGATGATCATCGTCCACCAGTGGTTCATCAGCTGGATGCCGAAGGTTTCGTTGACCCAGGCAAACATCTTGAACAATGGGATGAAGATCAGCGTCTCGGGGATCAGGTAGGTCAGGAAGACGCCGGTGGCCAGCGTCGCGGAACCCCAGAACTTCATGCGCGCCAGCGAGAAGGCGGCGAAGACGCTGATGCACATGGTGATGGTCACGACGCAGACCGCGACGATCGCCGAGTTCAGGAAGAATTTCAGGAAGATGTTCTGGGTCAGCAGCGTGATGTAATTGCTGAGCGTCGGGTTGAACACCCACCACGGATTGATCTCCGCCGATATCTCCTGGCTGGTCTTCAGCGAGGTGATGAACATGTAGATCGGCGGCGTCAGGAAGAAGATCGCGAACAGGACGAGGAAGAAATACGACCAGCGCAGCGCCCAGCGCCGGTCGCGGCTCATGCTGCCATAGCGCGCGCGGGTAGGCGCGCCGGAGGCGGAGGTGATTGCTGCGTCGGCCATCAGACTTCACTCCCCCGCTTGGTGATGTCGCGCAGGATGAACACGGCGGCGACGGCCAGGATCGGCACCATGAACAGCGACACCGCCGAGCCGAGCGGAATGTCGTTGCTCTCGATGCCCAGCCTGAACGCCCAGGTGCCGAACAGGTGCGTCGTGTTGAGCGGATCGCCCTTGGTCAGCACGCGCACGATGTCGAAATTGGCGAAGGTGACGATGGTCGAGAACAGCGCCGTGATGGCGATGATGTTGCGCATCATCGGCAGGGTCACGTACCAGATGCGCTGCCACCAGGTCGCGCCGTCGATCGCGGCGGCCTCGTAGAGCTGCTCGGGCACCGATTTCAGCGCCGCCAGGTACATGATCATGAAGAACGGCGCACCGACCCAGACATTGACCAGGATCACGGCGAAGCGCGCCCAGCCGGTCTCGCCGAGCCATGGGATCGGCCCGATGCCCAGCGGCTGCAGCAGCCAGTTGAAGGCGCTGTAGGAGGGATCGAACAGCCACAGCCAGGCGAGCGTGCTCATCGCCGGCGGGATGACCCACGGCACCAGCAGCATGCCGCGCCACTTGCGCTGGCCCTTGGTCGGGATGTTATGGACGAAGTGCGCGACGACGAAGCCGATCAGCGCCTTGAAGATCACGGCGGTGATGGCGAACAGGCACGACTGGTAGACCACCATCCAGAACGTGTCGCGCGTGAACAGGAAGTCGAAATTCTTGAACCATACGAACTTGGTCATGCTCTTGTTGAGCATCGCAAGATAGACGGCATAGCCCGCGGGATAGGCGACCAGGATGATGATCAGCAGGATCAGCGGCAGCGCCATCAGGAAGGCGATGGTCGATTTGCGCTGCATCAGGCGATGCAGGCTGCGGCTTCTGTCGGGCGAGGCAATAGAGGCGCGGGCGGTGATGTCGGCCATGGCAGGCTCCCGAGACCAGACGCGTGACGGGGAAACGGGGGAGGGCGCCGCTTGCGACGCCCTCCCGATGATTCCCGACTAGGTACGCATGAAGCCTTCGATCTCGCTGGACGCCCAGTCCAGCACCTTCTCGAGCGGATCGTTCTTGACCGCGTAGCGCACGACCATCTGCGTCTGCACGCCCTGGGTATAGATCTGCTGCGCGATCTTGTGCGGCGCGGGGGCCGCAGCGATCGACAGCGTCTGGTGGTTGTGCGGGTTCGGGTAGTGGTAGAGACCGCCCTTCGGCGGCCCTTCCTCGGCCCACACCTTCAGCGTGGTGAGGTTGGCGAAGGCCGGGATGTCGTAGCCGCCGCTGGCCACGACCATCTTCTCGACCGCCGCCGGCTGGCTGAGATGCGTCAGCAGGCTCTTGGCCGCGGACTGGTTCTTGCTGAACTGCCAGATGCCCCAGTAGTACGGCAGGAAGGGTCCGAAGCGGCCGGCCGGGCCGGACGGGAAGCCGTGATGCCAGCACTGCTCGGCGATCTGCGGCGCGTCGCGCTTGGCGACGGCCCAGGCGCTGGGCGGGTTCATGATCAGCGCGCCCTTGCCCGACACCAGCCACTTGTTGTTCGAGGCGTCGTCCCACGACGGCGCGTCGGTGGGCAGGAAGGCGACGAGCTTCTTCCAGTACTCCAGCGCCTGCTTGACCTTGTCGGTCTTGACGGTGATCTCGCCCTTGGCGTTGACCAGCTGGGCGCCGAAGCTGTGGAAGATGGCGCCGCAGGTGTCGACCGAGTCCGAGGTCGTGCCCAGGCCGATGCCGAAGGGCACGCCGCCCTTGTGGCAGGCCTCGGCCGCCTTGAGGAAGGCATCGAGGGTCCAGCTGTCGGCCTTGGGCGGACCGCCGGCCGGATAGAGCGCCTGGATGTCGATGCCGGCGTGCTTCTTCAACAGGTCGATGCGGCTCACCGGGCCCTTGAGCTGGCTGCCGACCGTGGCCGGCACGGCCAGCCACTTGCCGTCGACCTTGCCGAGATACTCGACCGTGCCGTTCACGGCGCCGTTCTGCTTGATCAGCGGATCGACGACGTCGTTGACCGGCAGCAGCTGCTCCGAATAGGCAGCCGGCAGCCAGGTCGAGAACGCCAGGACATCGTGACCGGAGCGCGCCTGCGCCTCGGCCGCGGTGGTGAGCAGGATCTTGTTGCCCTGCGAGGTGATGAAGTCGACGGTGACCTCGACCTTTTCCTTCGCCGCCCATTCGTCGACGAGTGCCTGGGTCGCCTTGTTGGCGTCGGGAACCCAGTGGTCCCAGAATCCCATCGTGAGCTTGCCGGCGGCGTGGGCGCCGCGGACAAAGGGCGCCGCGAGCAGCGCCGACGAAACGACTGCTGTCTTGGCAACAAAGCGACGCGTGACTTTACTGGATGCCATCTACTTCCTCCTCTGGGCCGCCGGCAAACCCGGCGCATTTATTTTGGTGCCGACGTCTTTGGACGCGGCCGAAGCCATTGGCCATGCCCCGACTACCGGCGCCGACGTCAGGATGCTAACCCTAACGCCAAGCGCCGGTCCACTCGATACTTGCCATTCGTGCAAGATCAGGTGCGCATGAAGCCCTCGAGCTCATTGCTCGCCCAGCCGATCACCTTGTCCATCGGCTCGCCCTTGAGGCCATAGCGCACCACCATCTGCGTCTGCAGACCCTGCCGGTAGATCTGCACGGCGATCTTGTGCGGCGCCGGCGAGGCGGCGATCGACAGGATCTGGTGGTTGTATGGATTGGGATAGTGGAAGAGCGTGCCCTTGGGCGGTCCTTCCTCGGCCCACACCTTCAGCATGGTCAGGTTGGCGAACGGCGGATTGTCGTAGCCGGCGCTGGCCTTCACCATCTCCTCGATCGCCGATGCCTGCGACAGCGCCGTGAGCAGGCTCTTGCCCGCCGACTGGTTCTTGCCGAAGTTCCACAAGCCCCAGAACTGCGTCGTGAAGGGGCCATAGCGGCCGGCCGGCCCGGCGGCCATGCCGTGGTGCCAGGTCTGCTCGGCGATCTGCGGCTGGTCGCGCCGCGCCACCGCCCAGGCGCTGGGCGGATTCATGATCAGCGCCGTCTTGCCGGCGACGAAGGCGCGGTTGTTGCTGGCATCGTCATACGATGGCGAGTCCGGCGGCAGGTAGGCGGCAAGCTGCTTGCCGTACTCCAGCGCCTGCTTGACCTTGTCGCTGTTGACCGTGATGTCGCCCTTGGCATTGACCAGCTCGGCACCGAAGGCGTGGAATATCGAGCCCCAGGTGTCGACCGAGTCGGCCGTGGTGCCGAGCCCGATGGCGAAGGGGAAGCCCGCCTTGTGGCAGTCGGCGGCCGCCTTGAGGAACACGTCCAGGGTCCATGCATCGGCCTTGGGCGGGCCACCGGCGGGGTACATCGCCCGGATGTCGATGCCGGCGTGCTGCTTCAGGAGGTCGATACGCGAGGTCGGACCCTTGAACTGGGCGCCTGTCGTCGCCGGCACGCCGAGCCACTTGCCGCCGATCTTGCCGAGATAGATCGTGATGGCGCTGGCGGCCCCGTTGGCCTTGATCAGCGGCTCCATGACGTCGTCGACCGGGGTGAGCCGCTCGGCGTAGAGCGCCGCATCCCAGCTGCCGAGCGCGAGGATGTCGTGGCCCGACCTGGCCTGCGCCTCGGCGGCGGCGGTCAGGATCAGCTTGTTGCCCTGCGAGGTGATGAAGTCGATGTGGAGATCGACCTTCTCCTTCTCAGCCCAGGCTCTCGAGACCGCCTCCGCGGCCTTGTTGGCACCGGGCACCCAGTGATCCCAGAAGCCGATCGAGAGCTTGCCGGCGGCGAAGGCGCCGCGGACAAAGGGCGTTGTAAGCAGCGCAGTCGATGCAATGGCGGTCCGGGCAACGGTCCGCCGGGTCACTTTACGCGACATAGGCTTTTCCTTCCCTGTGAGAATGCGGCACACCTCCTTAACGCGTCCGGCAAGACATGCCGGTCCTACGCCACAGGCTATCAGCCGGGGGAAACCGGCGAGTTGTGACCTTCAATCAATGTCCGACGACGCTTGCGTCGGTTTCCACCCTGCATGCCGTGCCTGTTGAGCGGCACTGGCCCGGCGATGCTAGCGCCAATGGCCGGCGCTGACCATCCCTTCGCGGCAAAGAACACGACGTTGACGCAGGCACGCCGCCAACCCGATGCCGTACGCATCGGCTGGGGGGGGAGCCGTTGTGGGGGTTTTTTGACGCCTTGTCATCCCGAGCGACGCGAGGGATCTTTCTGCGAAGAAAGACGTCTCGCTCCGCTCGACATGACAGCGTCTAGTGAATATCCGCCGACTGCTTGAGCGCCTTCTCGAGCACCGCGAAGGAGAAGCCCTTCTTCTTGGAGGCGTCGATGATCACCTTCTCCTTGCGTGTCAGCAGGTCGACGGCGCCGGCGATCTTGCCGGCGACGTCGTGCGGGATGACCACCGCGCCGTGCATGTCGGCGTGAATCAGATCACCGTCGCGCACCGACATGCCGCAGACCGTGACCGGCACGCCGACATCGACCGTGTGCACATAGGCATGGCTCGGCATGATCGAGCCGGCCAGCATCTGGAAGTTGGTGGCGTTCATCGGCACGTCGCGGATGCAGCCATTGGTGATGACGCCGATCGCGCCCAGGCCGCGATGGACGTGGCTGTTGACCTCGCCCCAGAACGAGCCGTAGCCGGCGCGGATGCCGTCGATATCCTGCTGCACGATGATCGAGGGCTTCGGTCCGCCCTGGTCGACGTACTTGTACCACTTCAGCCGCATGTCGCGGTCCTCGGCCGGCGAGCGGAACGAGGGCTCGCAGGAGCGGATCGTGCCGGTGCGCGCATAGCCGACGATCGGCGGCAGGTCGGGATAGACGCATTGCAGCGGCTCGACGTTGTAGCCGTGCAGGCGGCGCTGCGGCGCCACGATCTCCAGCGCGTTGCAGATCGTCGGCGTGTCGAACTTCTGCAGGGTCTTCAGAATCTTGGCGTCTAACGCGGGCATCGGGACATTTCCCCCTGGAACAACAGGACGCGCGCACTGTGTCCCGCCCACGCCCCTGGTTCAAGCGGCACGCGCCGCGCTCACTGCGCGCCGATAGGCGGCGAGCCGCTCGGCATAGGGCGCCGCACGCGGCACGACGTCGTCGGCCGACGGCAACGTCTCGGCGAAGTGGCAGGCCACGGTGTGGCCGGCGGCCAGCGTGCGCAGTTCGGGCACTTCGCGCTTGCAGCGCTCCTGCGCGAAGGGGCAGCGCGTATGGAAGGTGCAGCCCGATGGCGGCCGCAGCGGGCTCGGGATGTCGCCCTCGATCGGCGCGGATTTCCTCGGCGCCGTCGGATCGGCAACTGGCGCGGCGGCGAGCAGGGCGCGGGTGTAGGGATGCAGCGGCCGGCCGAACAGGCTCTTCTTGTCGGCCATCTCGACGATGCGGCCGAGATACATCACGGCCACGCGATCGCTGATGTGGCGTACCACGGCGAGGTCGTGGGCGATGAAGATGTAGGCGATGCCGAAGCGCTGCTGCAGCGACTTCAGGAGGTTGATGACCTGCGCCTGGATCGAGACGTCGAGCGCGGAGACCGGCTCGTCGCAGACGATCAGCTTGGGCCGCGTCGCCAGCGCGCGCGAGATGCCCAGGCGCTGGCGCTGGCCGCCGGAGAATTCGTGCGGATAGCGCAGCGCGTGCCAGGACGACAGCCCGACGGTGGTCAGCAGCTCCCCGATGCGCGTCTTCAATGCCGCGCCCGACAGGCCGCCGTGCAGGCGCAACGGCTCGGCCAGCATCTCGCCGACGCTCAGCCGCGGGTTCAGCGAGGCATAGGGATCCTGGAAGATGATCTGCATGTCGCGGCGCAGCACGCGCAGGCGCTCGCGATTGAGGCTGCGCACGTCGTGACCGTCGAACGCGACCTTGCCGGATGTCGGCTCGATCAGGCGCAGCACGAGGCGGCCCATCGTCGACTTGCCGCAGCCCGACTCGCCCACCACGCCCATCGTTTCGCCGGCGCGCACATCGAAGGTGATGTGGTCGACGGCCTTCACCGTGCCCACGGTGCGCTGGAACAGGACGCCGCGCCGGGCCGGGAAATGCTTCACCAGCCCTTCGACGCGGAGCAGGGGCGCGTCGCTCATTCCGCCGCCTCGCGGCGCTCGCCGAGCGTGGCTTCGATGGGCACCCGCCAGCAGGCGACGCGGTGGCCGGGCTTGGCCTCGGCCAGGACCGGCATCTCGGCACGGCAGCGATCGATGGCGAAGGCGCAGCGCGGGTTGAAGCGGCAGCCTGCCGGCTGGGCATAGGGGCTGGGCACGACGCCCTCGATCGCGGTGAGCTCCTCGTCGTCGCCGGCGACGCCGGGGATCGAGGCGA
>CAYNOF010000273.1:0-10661 GCA_964398335.1 uncultured Rhizobiaceae bacterium | reverse complement strand
GGCGCACCATCTCGACCATCTTCGGCGGCGAGTAGCCGTCGTCGAAGGTGACGAACTTCACCATGCGGCCGTTGATGCCGCCGTCGTCGTTCACCTTCTTCCAATAGGCTTCGATGCACTTGCCGATCGTGCCGTAGGACGAAGCCGGACCGCTGTAGGGCCCGGTATGGCCGATCTTGATCTCCTTGTCGGTCGCGCCGTCGTCGTACTTCTTGGCGAACGACGCGCCGCTGCCCAGCAACACCATGGTGGCCGACGCGCCACCGACAACAAACTGACGCCTACTCGTACGCATAACCACCTTCTCCTCCGATACGGCGCGCCCCCGTCAGGCACGCGAACTCAACGCAGGCTCAGCGCTTCAGGCGGCGCCAGGCCATGATGACGCCGCCGGCGATGCCGAGCGGCATGACATACATCAGGATCAGCAGCAGGATGCCGTACACCGAATACGCCGACAGGTCGAACGGCAGGCCGAGGTCGTTCTTGGCGAAGTTCGACAGCGCCTGCGCCGAGTTCTGCACGATCACCGTGAAGACGCCGCCGATGACCGAGCCGGCGAGCGAGGCGACGCCGCCGACGACCAGGCCGATCAGCAGGGTGATCGACAGGAAGAAGCCGAAGCTGTCGGGCGCCACGAAGGCGATGGCCGAGGCCGAGAGCGCGCCGGCGACGCCGGTATAGGCGGCGCTGATGCCGAAGGTCACCGTCTTGTACTGCGCGGTGTTGATGCCCATGGTGTCGGCGGCCATGTGGTGGTCGCGGATCGCCATCATCGCCCGCCCGTTGCGGCCGCGCAGGATGTTGAAGGCGACGAAGTACAGCCCGATCATGACGATCAGGACGTAGTAGTAGAGCCACTGGTCCTCGCTGATCGGCAGGCACAGCGTCGGCGAATCGCTGAAGAAGTGGTCGAGACAGGGCGGCTGCGGCTTCATCAGGACGATGCCCTGCACGCCGCCGGTCAGCTCCTCGAGCCACTTGTATTTCAGGAACTGCGGCACCGCGAGCGCCAGCGCGAAGGTCGCCAGCGCGAGGTAGTGACCCTCGAGCTTCAGCGCCGGCAGGCCGAACAGGTAGCCGACGCCGAAGCAGACGAAGGCGGCGACGATGACGGCGAGCCAGTACGGGAACGTGCCGCCGCCGAGGAAATCCGGCCACATCACCTTGTCCATCAGGACCGCGGCGGTGTAGGCGCCGACGGCGTAGAACGCGCCGTGCCCCAGCGAGATCTGGCCGTTGAAGCCGGTCAGCAGGTTCAGGCCGAGCACGGCGATGCCGGCGATCATCATCGTGCTGATGACGAACAGCCGGTAGTCGGAGATCACGTCGGGCGCGACGAACTTCACCAGCGGCAGCACCAGGGCCACGGCGATGACCGCCCATACCCAGGGCTT
Source organism: uncultured Rhizobiaceae bacterium (assembly GCA_964398335.1). Classification (GTDB taxonomy): domain Bacteria; phylum Pseudomonadota; class Alphaproteobacteria; order Reyranellales; family Reyranellaceae; genus JAFAZJ01. Next base: position 9,264 of record CAYNOF010000273.1, on the reverse strand, counting down.
GATGGTGATGCCGGCGGCCGGCGGCGCCGGTACCGCGACCTCCTGCGGAACGGCCTCGGCAGCGGCGGCATCGGTGACGGCGGTCTCTGTCGTGGCCATGGCTAGACCCTCTTCACGACGACGCGGCCGAACAGGCCGCCCGGCTTCACCGTCAGCACGGTGATGACGATGATCAGCGCCACGGTGAGCTTCTCGCCGTTGCCGATGATGTACACGCCGGTCCACTTCTCGATCAGGTTGCCGACGAAGGCCACCAGGTTCTCCAGCACGCCGACGATGAAGCCGCCGAGCACGGCGCCGCCGGGATTGGAGATGCCGCCCAGCAGCGCGCCGGCGAAGGCGTAGAGCAGGATGCCGGCCATCATGTTGGGATCGAGGTAGACGATGTGCGCCACCATCGTGCCGGCCACGGCACCGACGGCGGCGGCCAGGCCCCAGCCCAGCGCCAGCATCCAGTCGACGCGCACGCCGGCCAAGCGGGCCGAGACCGGGTTCTGCGCCGCCGCGCGCATGGCGAGACCCAGCGGCGTGAAGCGGAAGAAGCCGAACAGCAGCAACAGCACCACCAGGGTCACCAGCACGACGCCGAACTGGTGCGCGCCGATCAGGCCGGCGAACCCGAACTCCTCCTTCGGGAACGGCGAGGGGAACTCCTTGATCAGGTAGCTCCAGATCGTGCCGGCCACCGAATTGCAGATCGCCAGCAGGCCGATGAAGACCACGACGATGGACAGCACCGGTGCCGAATGCAGCGGTCGCAGGATGACCCGTTCGATGGTCACGCCGCCGATGAAGGACACGACGATGGCGAGGAAGAAGGCCGGCCAGAAGCCCAGCCCCCACTGCATCAGCTGCCAGGCGATGTAGGTCGAGAACATCGCCATCTCGCCCTGGGCGAAATTGATGTGGTCGGTCGAGACGAAGATCATCACCAGCGCCAGCGCGACGCAGGCATAGATGGCGCCGTTGGCGAGGCCCGAGACGACCTGCTGCAGGAACTGTTCCATGGCGCGGCCCTCAGTAACCCAGGTACGACTTGCGGATGTTCTCGTCGTTCTTCACGACCTCCGACGGCCCCGACATCACGACGCGGCCGGTCTCCAGCACGTAGGCGTGGTCGGCGAGATCGAGCGCCAGCGCGGCGTTCTGCTCGACCAGCAGCATGCTGCACTTCGCTTCGGTGTTGATGCGCCGCATGATGCGGAAGATCTCCTGCACGATCAGCGGTGCGAGGCCGAAGGACGGCTCGTCGAGCAGCATGACGCGCGGGCTCAGCATCAGCGCGCGGCTGATCGCCAGCATCTGCTGCTCGCCGCCCGACAGCGTGCCGGCCTGCTGCTGGATGCGCTCGCGCAGGCGCGGAAAGTACTCGAACACCATGTCGAGATCGCGCTTCACCGCCGCCTTGTCCCGGCGCGTGTAGGCGGCGATGCGCAGATTCTCGTCGACGGTCAGCGTGGTGAAGGTGCCGCGGCCTTCCGGCACGTGGGCGAAGCCCAGGCGCACGATCGACTCGGTGGGATTGGCGCGGATCGAGCGGCCCTCGAAGACCACCTCGCCCTCGGTGCGCACCATGTTGCAGATCGCGCGGAGCGTCGTCGTCTTGCCGGCGCCGTTGGCGCCCAGCAGCGTGGTGATGCCGCCCTGCTCGAGCGCGAAGCTGACGCCGTGCAGCGCCTGGGTCTGGCCGTAATAGGCCTTGAGGTCCTTGACCTCGAGCAGCGCCGTCATCTCACGAGGTCCCCAGATAGGCGCGGATCACCTCGGGATCGCGCTGCACTTCCGCCGGCGTGCCGTCGGCGATCTTCTTGCCGAAATCGATCGCCACCACCTTGTCGGACACCGACATCACCAGGCTCATGTGATGCTCGACCAGCAGCACCGAGACGTGCTGCAGGTCGCGCACGCGGCGGATCTGCTGCTTCAGCACCTCGATCTCGTCGTGGTTCAGGCCGGCGGCCGGCTCGTCGAGCAGCAGCAGCTTGGGGCTGGCGGCCAGCGCGCGCGCCAGCTCGACGCGCTTGCGGATCGGGAACGGCAGCGGCCCCGCCGGCATGTGCGCGAACGGCTTGAGGTCCATGAACTCGATCAGCTCTTGCGCGCGATCGGTGATGCGCCGCTCCTCGGCGCGCACCGAGGGCAGGCGGAAGGCGTTCTCGAGGAAGCTGGCGCTGGTCTGGCTGTGGCAGCCGACCTTGACGTTGTCGATCACCGTCATCCTGTCGAACAGCGCCACGTTCTGGAACGTGCGGCCCAGGCCGATGACCGGGATCTCGTGGCGCTTCGAGCGCAGGATCGAGCGGCCCTCGAACTTGATGTCGCCGCTGCTCGGCTGATAGAGCCGGCTGAGGCAGTTGAACAGCGTGGTCTTGCCGGCGCCGTTGGGGCCGATCAGGCCGGCGATCTGGCCGGGAAAGACGTCGAAGCTCACGCCGTCGAGCGCGACGATTCCGCCGAAGCGGACGGAGACGCCTTGAACACTCAACAGGGGTTCGCCGGATGATGGCCGCAGGGTGCGGCTGTTCTCTGCAATGGCCATCATGAACGTCCGGTCGTCTCCTCTGCGGCCTGCCCCAACTCCGCCGTCGCGGTTCGCCGCCCGATGGCGTCGCCGCTCCCGGTTGACCGAGCGCGCGACCGACCCGCCGCGTCGCGGATGTTGGAGACCTTGCCGCTCCCTGCCGTTGCGGACGTGTGTCGCCCGTCGTGGCGGCGCACCTTGGCCGATTCGACTTTGCCTTTCAATAGCGGCACCCCGACGCAGGATCGTTCTCGTCAAGCGATTCCGCTCAGCGGACACGCCTCATTGGCGACTCAATCCCCCCACAGGGTTGACAGGCGCCGGCAGGGGGACCGATATCTCGCCGCCGCGCGGGGTTATGCGGTACCAAACCGCCGCGCCCAACGCATGGCGGAGACATGGGGATGATGAAATTTGTGGCGATCAGCCTGACCGCGGCGCTGACCCTTGTGTCGCCGCTGACAGCCCTCGCCCAACAAGCCCCGCCCGGTCCCCCGCGCATCGTCCCCGCGCCGGCTGCGAAACCGCCCGGGCCGGGTCCGAGCCCCGCTCCTGCTCCTGCCCCCGCCGCGGCGCCGGGCGCGCCGCAGCCGATCCAGCTGCCCGACTGGTTCAAGGAGATCGACGCCGCCAATAGCGGCGTCGTCACCCGCGAGCAGTTCGTCGCCTATCGCATGAAGCTCTTCGACCAGCTCGACGCCAACAAGGACGGCGTGCTGACCAAGGACGAGTTCCTCAAGCTGGCCGAGCCGCCGTTCACGCCCGACGCGCCCAACCTGCCGCCGCTGGCCGACCGCAAGGCGTTCTACGACAAGCAGTTCGAGACCATCGACACCGACGCCGACGGCAAGGTGACGCGCGCCGAGGTGCAGGCCTATGTCGCGCTGGGCTTCCGCGAGTTCGACATCGACATGGACGGCCGCGCGACGCGCGAGGAAGTTCTGCTGGTGCTGCGTCAGGCGCGCGAACGGCAGCGCCAGGTCGACGAGGAGATCGAACGGCGCAACCGCAACAACCCGGACCGCAACGGCGACGGCGTGATCGATCTCGAGGAGTTCGCGGCCTTCGAGATCGCCCGCCTGCTGGAGCTCGACGAGAACAAGGACGGCAAGGTCAGCCTGCAGGAATGGCTGAAGCTGGCCGGCGATCCCAACCAGAATCCGCCCGGACAGCCGAACTACCAGCAGCGCCGCGACGGGCTGACCAAGCGCTTCCAGGAGATGGACGCCAACAAGGACGGCCAGCTCGACCAGGCCGAGATTCGCGCAATGGCGGTCGCCCTGTTCAAGAAGATCGACCTCGACGGCAACGGCAAGATCACGCCGCAGGAGTGGCAGGCGTTCAACACGCAGCCGCCGCCGCAGCAGGCGAGGCCCACGCCGAGCCCTGCCCCTGCCCCTGTGGCTCCGGGTCCGCGCCCGGGGCCGAAGCCGGCACCGGCACCGACGCCCGGCGGGCTGCAGCCCGGCGTGCCGCTGCGCTAGGCACGGGGAGGACAGCCCTGACGCGACGTACCATCCGGCTTCTCGCGGCGATCGCGGCGGCGTTGCCGCTGCTGCATGCGCCGGCATTCGCGCAGCAGTCGCCGCAGCCACGGCGCCCGGTCGAACCGCCATCGTGGTTCACGGAGATCGACACCGCCAAGAGCGGTGTCGTCACCCGCGCGCAGTTCGTCGCCCACCGCATGAAGACCTTCGACCAGCTCGATGCCGACAAGGACGGCATGCTGAGCCGCGCCGAGTTCCTCAAGCTGGCCGAGCCGCCTTTCGCGCCGCCGCCGCCCGATCCGGCGACGCTGGTCCGCCGCCGTGCCTTCTACGATCAGGAGTTCGGCTCCATCGACACCAACGACGACGGCAAGGTGAGCCGGGCCGAGTTCGAGACCTCGGCGGCGCTCAGCTTCCGCGAATCCGACATCGACGGCGACGGCCGCGTCACGCGCGAGGAAGTGATGCTGCTCGAGCGCATCGCCCAGGAGGCGCGCGACAAGGCGCGCAAGGAGCATTGCCGCACCGATCCCGATTGCAACGGCGACGGTGTGATCGACCTGGAGGAGTTCGTCGCGTTCGAGGCCGCGCGGGTCATGGAGCGGCTCGATTTCGACAAGGACGGCAAGGTCAGCTTGCAGACTTTCCTGGTCCTGGCCGGTCCGCAGGCCAACGTGCCGGGCCAGCCGACCTATCAGCAGCGGCGCGACGAGGTGACGCGTCGTTTCCAGGAGATCGACGCCGACAAGAACGGCGTGATCGACCAGGCGGAGATCCGGGCCTGGGCGACGGCGGCCTTCAAGCGCATCGACCTCGACGGCGACGGCAAGATCAACCTGTCCGAATGGCAGATCGCCACCCAGTCGCCGCCGCCTGCCCCGCCCGCGGCAGCGGCGCCTCCGACCAAGCCGCCGACTGCGACCGCAACGCCGCCCAAGCCGCCCACCACCGCCACGACGCCCACGGGCCCGCGGCCGGTCAAGCCACCGCCACCGCCGCCACCACCACCCCAGGGCCTGCAGCCCGGCGGTGGCCGCTGACATAATGGACGGGGAGGCCTCGCCTGATGCGATGGCCGCTCCCACTGCTCCTGCGCGTCCCGCGATGCTCCTGCCGTCATGGTTTGCGGAGATCGACACCGGCGGATCAGGCGTCGTCACCCGCGAGCAGTTCATCGCCCATCGCATGAAGCTCGTCGACCAGCTCGACACCGACAAGGACGGGCAGTTCGACCACGCCGCAGGAATGGCAAACCGCCATCACGGCGCAGCCGCGACCTGACACACCACGGAAGTGGTGGTTGAACTCAGGTTGTCGGCCGGCGTCCGGGAGACGGATGGATGCGCAGTCGTGCGCCGAGCGTGACGTTGGCGCGCGGTTCCAGGCCGAGCCATGCACGAAGCTGCGGCGTGAGCGATTCCAGCGTCTCGGGCGACAGGCTGGCGTTCCAGTTCTGCTGCTGGCGCACGAAGGAGCGCGAGTAGTAGCCGAACAGCAGCGCGCGCTCGCGCGACTGCGAGACGTTGGCGCCCGACGTGTGCCAGACGCGGCCGTCCATGACGACGATCGAGCCCGCCGGCGCCTCGAACGGAACGGTCTTCTCGACCGCGTTCCCGGGCAGCTGGGATGCCGTCTGGATCCTGTGGCTGCCGGGGATGTAGCGCGTCGCGCCGTTCTCCTCGTCGACGTCGTTGAGGCACCAGATGACGTTGACGCTCCACGGCTGCAGCCACGGTTCCGGCACGACGATGCCCTGGTCGGAATGCAGCTCCATCGACTTGCTGCCGGGCAAGGCGATGTTGGCGGTGAAGTTGGAGATCAGGAAATCGCTGGTCAGCAAGGTGGTCACGAACTCGATCGCGGTGGGATGCTGGATCAGCTCGCGGAAGATGGCGTCGCGCTCGAGCAGGTAGAAGACGCGCACGTTGTGTTCGTTGGGATCGAGGCCGATCTGGCGCGTCGGCACGCCGCGCCGCTCGCTTTCCTCGGCGGCCTGCCACAGCCTTGCGCGCACTTGATCGGTCTCGGCCGGCGTCAGCACGCCGGGCACGACGCAGAACCCGTTCTCGAGCAGCTGACGCTTCTTCGCTTCGAGATCCATGCCGCCCTCCCTTGCTACTCGACGGTGACGCTCTTGGCGAGGTTGCGCGGCTGGTCGATGTCGGTGCCCTTGGCGAGCGCCGTGTAATACGCCAGCAGCTGCACCGCGACGGTGTAGAGGATCGGCGCCACGACCGGATCGATGTCGGGCACGGCGATCGAGGTCTCGGCCTTGGCGCCCAGCTTCGCCACGCCCTTTGCGTCGCTCAGCAGCACCAGCTTGCCGCCGCGCGCGCGCACCTGCTCGAAGTTCGAGGCGATCTTGTCGAAGATCGCATCGCTCGGCGCCACGACCACGACCGGCACGGCATCGTCGATCAGCGCGATCGGCCCGTGCTTCATCTCGCCGCCGGCATAGCCCTCGGCGTGGATGTAGCTGAGCTCCTTGAGCTTCAGCGCGCCCTCGAGCGCCACCGGGAAGGACGAGCCGCGGCCGAGATAGAGCACGTCGCGCGCCGCGGCGAGCGTGTTCTCGGCAATGCGGCGGTAGTCCTCCTCCATGTTGAGCGTCTCGTTGATGCGTGCCGGCAGCTCGATCATCGCCAGCGCCAGCCTCTCCTCCTGCTCGCGGCTCAAGGTGCCGCGCGCGCGGCCGGCGGCGATGGCGGTGTTGAGCAGCACGATGAGCTGCGTGGTGAACGCCTTGGTCGAGGCGACGCCGATCTCCGGTCCGGCGAGCGTCGGCAGCACGGCGTGCGAGAGACGCGCGATGGCGCTCTCCGGCACGTTGACCACCGAGAGCAGGATCTGCTTCTGCGACCTGGCGTAGCGCAGCGCCTCCAGCGTATCGATGGTCTCGCCCGACTGCGAGACGGCGATGCACACGCCGCCTTCCGGCAGCGGCGGCTCGCGGTAGCGGAACTCCGAGGCGACCTCGATCTCGACCGGCAGGCGCGCCAGCTTCTCGAACCAGTACTTGGCGATCATGCAGGCGTAGAAAGCGGTGCCGCAGGCCGTCATGGTGACGCGGCTGACCTTCGTCCAGTCGAACGGCAGCGCCGGCGTGCGCACCGAACGCGTCGCCGGATCGAGATACGACTGCAAGGTGTCGCCGACCACCGCGGGCTGCTCGTAGATCTCCTTCAGCATGAAGTGCTGGTGGTTGCCCTTGCCGATCAGCGCACCCGACAGGCCGCTCTTCTTCTCCGGCCGCTCGACCTTGGTCGTGCCCTGGTAGACGGTGCAGCCGGACGAAGTCAGCACCACCCAGTCGTCGTCCTCGAGATAGGTGACGCGGCTGGTGAAGGGTGCCAGCGCCAGGGCGTCGGTGCCGACATACATCTCGCCGTCGCCATGACCGACCGCCAGCGAGCTGCCGCGCCGTGCGCCCATCAGGATGTCGTGCCGGCCGCTGAACATCGCCACCAGCGCGAAGGCGCCGCGCAGGCGCCCCATCGCCTTGCCCATCGCCGCCTCGGGCGACATCTGGCGCTCGAGATAGGATGTCAGCAGCTGCGCCACCGCCTCGGTGTCGGTGTCGGTGTCGAAGCGGCGGCCCTCGGCCACCAGCTCGTCCTTGAGCTCCTGGAAATTCTCGATGATGCCGTTGTGCACGATGGCGACGCGGTCGGTGGCGATCGGATGCGCGTTGCGTTCGGAGGGCTTGCCGTGCGTCGCCCAGCGCGTGTGGCCGATGCCGATGGTGCCGGGCAGCGGCTCGGCCTTCAGCCGCGCCTCGAGGTTCACCAGCTTGCCCTCGGCGCGGCGCCGGTCGATGTGACCGTTGATCAGGGTGGCGACGCCGGCGGAGTCGTAGCCGCGGTACTCCAGGCGCTTGAGCGCATCGACCAGCAGGGGCGTGACGGGTGCCTTGCCGATGATGCCGATGATGCCGCACATCGTGAGGGGTCCTTTCAGGCCTTGCGGTTCTTCATCGCCGGATCGGCGGCGCGCGCCTTGAGCCTGGCGCGCATGGCGGGCGCCGCGCCCGGCTTGTCGTCCTGCCGCGCGCGGCCGAACGCCACCGAATCGTCGGCGACATCGGCCGTGATCACGCTGCCGGCCGTCACATTGGCGCGATCGCCGATGCGCACCGGCGCGACCAGCGCGGCATTGGAGCCGACGAAGGCGTCGGCGCCGACCGCCGTGCGCCACTTGCCGAAGCCGTCGTAGTTCACGCAGATCACGCCGGCGCCGATATTGGTGCGCGCGCCGATATCGGCGTCGCCGACATAGGCGAGATGGTTGGCCTTCACGCCCTCGCCCAGGGTGGCGTTCTTGACCTCGACGAAATTGCCGATATGCGCCGCGCGGCCGATGCGGCTGCCCGGCCGCACCCGCGCATAGGGCCCGACGACGGCGTCGTCGCCGATCTCGGCGCCCTCGATATGGCAGAAGGCCTTGATCTCGACGCGATCGCCGACGCGCACGCCGGGGCCGAACACGGCGTTCGGCTCGATGCGCACGTCGCGGCCCAGCACCGTGTCGGCGCTCAGCCACACCGACGACGGATCGATCATCGTCGCGCCGCCGTCCATGGCGCGTCGGCGCAGACGGTCCTGCATCGCCGCCTCGACCGCGGCCAGCTCGGCGCGTGAGTTGACGCCGAGGAACTCGACCTCGGGCCCCTCGACCACGACGCAGCGTCGGCCATCGGCACGGGCATGCTCGATCAGGTCGGTGACGTAGTACTCGCCCTGCGCGTTGGTCGGCCGCAGCCTTTCGAGCAGGCCGGGCAGCAGCGCGCCGTCGAAGGCCATGACGCCGGAATTCACCAGGTCGATCTCGAACTGCTCGGGCGTGCAGTCGCGCGCCTCGACGATCTTCAGCGGCTCGCCGGCGGCGTCGCAGACCAGGCGGCCGTAGGGCGCCGGATCGGCGGCCCGGAAGCCCAGCACGGCGATTGCGGCATGGGCGGCGCGGCGCGCCTCAATCAGCCGGCGCGTGGTATCGGCGCTCAGCAGCGGCGCGTCACCCAGCACCACCAGCACCTCGCCGCCGGCGGGCAGCGCCGGCAGGGCCGTCATCACCGCATGGCCGGTGCCCTTGGGCGGGTCCTGCACAATTGTCGCGCAGGGTGCCACGGCGCGGCTGACCGCCTCGTGGCCGGCGCCGACCACGACCACGATGGTCGAGGGTTCCAGCGCGCGCACCGCGGCGACCACGTGATTGACCATCGGCACGCCCGCGACGCGGTGCAGCACCTTGGGCAGATCC
>CAYNOF010000272.1:0-3472 GCA_964398335.1 uncultured Rhizobiaceae bacterium | reverse complement strand
CGCGGCGCGACCACAGCAGGCTGACGATGATCAGCACGGCGCCGCCGCCGATCATGCCCAGCGCGATCTGCCCGCCATAGTCGGCGAAGAAATCCTCCTCGTCGGGATCGCGCGGCCTGAACAACGGCGGCGGCCTGCGCGGCCTGGGATCGGGCTCGCTGAGGATCGGCGGGCGCGCCGAGTCGAAGCGGCGCGCGCGCTCGCCGTTGGCCGACAGCAGCCGGTCGACGTGGTCGCGCTGATCGGTCTGCATCCAGTCGAACGCCGCACCGTCCTTCTCGTAGGGCACCAGCACCTCGATCAGGATCGCCTCGCCCGCCGTGACGGTCCAGGCGCGCAGCGAGGCCATCTCCTGCGCCGTGCCGTCGACCGGGATGATCACCGCGTCGGCCGACATCACCGCGCGGTCGGAGCGCTCCATCAGCCCGATATGGCCGTAGCGATATTCGGCCGTGCCCTCGGGCACGCCATCGGCGGCCTTCTTCAGGACCGCGTCGCGACCGGCGACCGGCCGACCGGCGACGACATTGTTGAGGAACGTGATGCGGCCGCGTTCGGTGGAGCCGGCGGCCGGATCGTGCAAGGTCTGCACCACCTCGACCGGCGTCGAATCCTTGTCCTTGCGCCACAGCTTCAGCTCCTCGCAGGGCGCCATGCGCCGCAGGACCTTGCGATCCGCCGCGAGCTTGTCGAGCGCCTCGATCAGCAGCCGGTCGCGATCCTCCGCCGAGTCGAGGTCGCAATACTGGAACGGTGCGGGGATCGCGATGTCGCGGCCGCCGACCTGGACGCGCTCGGTCTTGGGCGAGTCCTGCTGCGCCAGCGCGGGCGCGCTGCACAACGCTCCCAGCACGAGCAGCGCGCCAACGCGACGAAGGACTGCGGCGATCATGGCGCCAATATAAGCGCGCGCTCAGCGCAGCGCGATCTCGATGTGGCGGGTGAACCACAGGCGCAGGCCGATGATGTGGTCGTCGACACCGTTGATGCGCTGGTAGCGGTATCCGATGCCCGCCTTCAGCCAGTCGGTCACGTCGCGGTCGAGCGACAGGGCGATCAGCCGGTCGTACGCATCCGGCACGCCCGGCACGGCGAGCGTGTTGCGCAAGGTGCCCGACAGCCAGACCGCCCACGGGCCGGTCTCGAAACCGGTGCCGAGCGTGACGTAGTTGGTGATCCCGGGATTGCCGCCGGGGTTGCGCAGGTGCACCCACTCCACGAGCGGCGAGACCTTGGTCTCGGCGCCCCACAGCGTCGTGGTGAAGCTGTACTGCAGCGCGGCGCTGTAGCCGGTCTCGTCGCGCGTCTCGCTGCCGGCGGCCCGCCCGGCGGGGCTGGCGCGCAGCAGGTGGAAGCCCAGCCGGTAGGTGAGGTTCGGCAGGATGTCGAAGCTGTCGCCGGTCAACGCCAGGACGATGTTGTCCGGGCGGTTGGTGTTGGCGAGCCCGCCATCGCCGAAGCGCCGATCGCTCAGCCGCGTGAACAAGGCGTCGGTGGCGCGTGGTGTGGTGAAGATCGAGTGGTTGAGGAACGTCGTGTCGGCGAAGAAGAACTGCGCCGACATCTCGTGCTTGCCCAGGCCGTGGGCCGTGAGGTCGGGCCGGATCGCCATGCCGAAACCCAGCATCTCGGTGATCTCGTAGTTCTGGGTGAAGCCGACCGCGCCGATGCCGCGCAGGACCTTCTCGTCGTGCAGGATGGCGAAGGACGGGTCGAACTTGCCGGCGCGAAAGGCGACATCGCCGAAATCGAGCTCGGCGTAGAGCTCCTCCATGTACATCGCGAAGCCGTGGAACCACGCGTCGCGCCCAGGCAGCGGCGGCCGCACCGCGTTGGCGACGGGATGCACGTGCAGGGTCAGCCAGTCCGTGGCGTGCAGGCCGAACTCGGCATCGCCGTTGTCGATGTAGAGCTGCTTGATGCGGTTGCCGGGGTTGTCCGAGCCGGCCGTCCAGTCGAAGCGCAGCTGGAACTGCAGGTCGGCCTCGATCCACGGCGCTGCCGGATGCTGCGGCTTGTCCTCGGCGCGCGGCCGACCCACGCCGACCATCAGCGCGAGTGCGATGGCCGCGATCGCCATCATCCGCCTCATGCCGGCCCCCGATCCTCGTGGTGGGCCGTGCTAGCAGGCGAACCTCACCGCTCCATGACGGGCAGCGGCGAATGCGTCGCGGTCGCTAGTTCTTCGCCATGCCGGCGACCAGCGCGGTGACGTTGTGGCGGAACATCTTCTCGTAGGTGTCGGCGGGCCCGCCGGCGGGCGACAGCGCATCGACGTAGAGCTCCGGGCCGACCACGCCGCCGGCCTCGCGCGCGATCTGCTCGACCAGCTTCGGGTTCGACATGTTCTCGATGAAGATCGCGCGGATGCCTTCGCGGCGGATCTGCTGGATCAGGGTGGCGACGTCGCGCGCCGAGGCTTCCTGCGCCGTGTTGAGCCCCAGCGGCGCGCGGAAGGTCACGCCATAGGCGCGGGCGAAATAGTGGAAGGCGTCGTGACCGGTGATGACGCGCCGCTTGGCCGCCGGCACGGTGTCGATCTGCTGGCGTACCCAGGCGTCGAGACCGGCGAGCCGCTTGTCGTAGGCCTCGGCGCGCTGGCGATAGTCGGGTGCGCCGGCGGGATCGACTTCGGCAAGTCCCCGCGCGATGGCGGCGACGTAGCGGCGGCCCAGCGCCACGTCCTGCCACATATGCGGGTCGGTGCCGGCGTCCGCGCCTTGGCCGTGGTGGTGCTCGTCCGAGAGATAGCGCTCACGCGGCACGTCGGCGGTGGCGACGATGGACTTGCCGCGGAAGGGCGCCGCACGGGCCAGTCGGTCGGACCACGGCTCGAAGCCGAGCCCATTGGTCACCAGGACCTGCGCAGCCGCGACGGTCCGGCTGTCGCCGGCGGTCGGCTCGTAGGTGTGCGCGTCCTTGTCGGCGCCGACCAGCGTGGCGAGGTCGATGCGATCGCCGCCCACGGTGGCGACGAGGTCGGCCAGAATGGTGAAGCTGGCCACGACCTTCGGCTTCTTCTGCTGGCCGAGGGCCGGCAGCGCCGCCAACGCACCGCCGATCGCGAGGGTGGCGCCGAACCGGCGCCGCGTCGTTCGTCTCATGCGACGACAGTAATGTTATATTATAACATCAGTCAAGCGCGAGCACCGTCGGCGCGTGCCCGGTGTGGGCGAAGAAGCGCCCGAGATCGGCGCCGCTCAGCCCCACGGTCATGGTGTTGACCAGCGGATGCGCCCAGGCGCGCGGCGCTTCGAGGATCACGCGGTCGACCGCCAGGCGCACGGCGTGCGCGCTGTCGTTGACCAGCGAGAACGGCGTCACCGAGCCCGGCCGCACGCCGAGATACTTCATCAGCCGCTCGGCGCTGCCGAACGAGGCGCGGCCCAGGCCGATGCGCTCGCCGAGCTGCTTGAGGTCGATCGGCCGATGCGCCTCGGCGACCACCAGCCACATCTCCTCGCGCTTGTTG
>CAYNOF010000271.1:0-1057 GCA_964398335.1 uncultured Rhizobiaceae bacterium | reverse complement strand
GGAAATGTACACCATCTTTCCCTATGCCCAGCAGCACAACGGTTTTCCCAAACCGCTGGAGCCGGAAATTCGCAGCGGCGCCTTGCAGATGATCATCTTCGACGAACTGGTTTATCAGGAAGCCAAGCGCCGCCACATGGCCGTCCCTGCCGTCGAACTGGCCAAGGCGGAAGCGCAATTCCGCAAACAGTTCCCCAATGCGAAAGCCTATGAACAGTTTTTGGCCACCGAGGCCAATGGGTCGCAGGCCGTGATGCGCGACAAGATTCGCCGCGCTTTGCTTATCGACAAAGTCCTTCAGCGGGAAGTGGATGGCCCGGCGCACGTGACCTTGGCCCAGGCCCGGTCTTATTACCAGAAGAACGCCGCCCTCTACAAGCATGAGGACCTGCTGCACATCCAAAGCATCTCGATCATTCCGCCCAACCCGTCGGCTGCGGTGCTGGCGGAGGCCAAACAGCGCGCCGAGGGCGCCATCCAGCAGGCCAAACAAGCCAAGAGCTATCGCGAATTCGGGCTGCTCGCGGAAAAGCTTTCCGACGACGATTTCCACGTGAATATGGGCGACCACAAAATTCAGGAGGCCAGCAAGCTGCCTCCGCCCATCGTGGCGCAAGCCCGAAAGATGAAGCCGGGTGAGGTGAGCGGCCTGATCCAGCTGGGCAGCTACTACACCATATTCCGCCTGGAGGCGCGTGTGCCTGCGGGCACAACCCCCTTTGCGGAAGTGAAGGCCAAGCTGCAGTCCGATCTGCAGAAGGAAAGAGAGCAGCGGCTGCGCTCGGCCCTGGCCGAAAAGTTACGTAAGGGCGCGAAGATCGAAATTCTGTAGTCAGGACGAGGAAATGCGCTGCAATGCCCGGGTTTGGTCGCAGATTGTCGGGGCTGCTCTCATGGCCGGGTGGATCTTGACCGCGGGGGCGCAGGCGCAGCTAAATCTCGGCCAGGGCGTCGAGATGAGCATGAACGGGAACCTGGGCATCGGCTACTCCGGTAATTTTGGCGATTCTGGACTCTCCGGCCATGCCCTCTATGGCACCGGCATGGGATTGTTGTC